>JBIOYJ010000001.1:0-8396 GCA_044870105.1 Gaiellaceae bacterium
CGAGCGGCCGAACCCGGTCACCAGCGTCTCTCCCTCGGAGACTGACCCCACGAGCAGCGCCCGGTGCGAGATCGACTTGTCGCCCGGGACCGCGATATGTCCCTCGATGTGGGCGGCGGGCTCGATCCTCATTCGTCGAGAACGGCGGACACGACCACGCCGTATCCCTGCGCCTCGAGCAGGTCGGCCGCCCTTCGGGCCGCGTCCTCGCCGGCGACAAGCAGCGTCAGCGTGCCTCCGCGCTCGGGCGAGACGTGGTGCAGCTCGAAGTCCTCGATGTTGATCCGCTCCGCCCCGAGCGCCTGCGTGATCGCCGCGAGCACCCCCGGCCGGTCGGGCACGTGCACGCGCAGCCGCTGCAGCGCGCCGGGATCCCGGAAGGCGTCCGCGAGCAGCAGCCGGCGGTTCTGGGACGCCTCGCCGATCCAGCGGGCGAGGAAGCCCGCGTCACCCGCGTCGAGCGCGCCCTCCAGCTGCTCGATCCGCCGACGATGCTCGCCGAGCGCGTCCTTGAGCGCGGCCGCGTTCTCGAGAAAGATGTCGACCCAGATGCGCGGGTTCGCGCCGGCGACGCGAGTCATGTCGCGCAGCGACCCGCCCGCCGCGGCCAGCGGTTCGTGCCCCTCGATCCGCGTCGCTCCGGCCTGGTTCATGAGCAGGTTCGCCAACGCGTGCGGGAGATGGCTGGTCAGCGCGACGAGCCGATCGTGGGCGGATGGATCAACGGCGACCGGCGTCGCGCCCAGCTCGCCGACGAATCCGTGCACGACGCGATAACGCTCGGGTTCGGTCTCGGCCAGCGGGGTCAGAAACCAGGTCGCCCCGTCGAAGAGCTCGGCGCTCGCGTGCTCGGGCCCGCGCGCCTCCGATCCCGTGACCGGATGTCCCCCGACGAAGCGCCGCGCCGTGGTCGCCGCGGCGCAGACCGCCTGCTTGGTCGAGCCGACGTCGGTGACCGTGCAGGCCTCCGGGCTCGCGTCGAGCACGCCCGCCACCTGGGCGGGGAGGGTGGCAACCGGCGACGCTACGACGGCGAGGTCGGATTCCTCGACCGCGTCGACGATGCTCTGGGCCGGCTCGTCGATGGCACCCCGCTCGGCCGCGACCGCGAGCGCGTCCGGATCGGGGTCGTACCCGCGCACCTCTCCCACACCGGCCCGCTTCGCGGCGAGGCCTACCGAGGCACCGATCAGCCCGGTGCCCACGATCGCTACTCGACGGACCACGTCAGCCGATCTGCTTGCCGAGCAAGGCGGCCACTTCCTTCACCTCGCGCGCGAACTCGGCGAACTCGGCGGTCGGGATCTGCTGGGGGCCATCGGAGAGCGCTTCCTCGGGCTGCGGGTGCGTCTCCACGATGATCCCGTCCGCGCCCACGGCGGCGGCGGCCCGCGCCAGCGGCAGCACCAGGTCGCGGCGGCCGGCGGCGTGTGACGGGTCGACGATCACGGGCAGATGGGTCTCGTGCTTCAGCACGGCGACTGCGCCGAGGTCGAGGGTGAACCGGGTCGCGGTCTCGAAGGTCTTGATTCCACGCTCGCAGAGGATGATCCTCTCGTTTCCTTCCTTGGCAACATATTCAGCCGCCATCAGCAGCTCCTCTACCGACGACGACAGGCCCCGCTTCAACAGCACCGGCTTGTCGGCTCGGCCAACCTCTGCCAGCAGGAGGAAGTTCTGGCTGTTGCGAGCGCCGATCTGGATCACGTCTGCGGCGTCGAGGACCGCCTCGACGTGGCGCGGATCCATCAGCTCCGTCACCACCGGCAGGCCGGTTTCCTCGCGCGCCTCGCGCAGGATCGCCAGCGCGTCGTCACCGAGACCCTGGAACGTGTACGGCGAGGTCCGGGGCTTGAAGGCGCCGCCGCGAAGCATCGTCGCCCCCGCGGCCGCCACCGCCCGCGCCGCCGTCAGCGTCTGCTCGCGGTACTCCACGGAGCAGGGCCCGGCGATCAGCCCGAAGTACTCGTCGCCGATCCGCCGTCCGTCGACCTCGATCACGGTGGGGTCGGGCGCAACCTCGCGGGCAACGAGCTTGTACGGCTTCAGGATCGGCAAGACCTGCTCGACGCCGGGGTAGCCCTCGAGCGGCAGCGTGGCCAAGAGCTCGCGCTCGCCGATCGCGCCGATCACCGTCGCCTCGCGCCCGCGCTGGACGCGCGCCTGCACGCCGGCCTCCTGCAGCCGCGCGAGCACGTGCTCGGTCTGGTCGGCCGTCGCGCCCGCGCCCATCACGATCAACAGCTCCGGAGACCCATTCATGGCCATGGCCCTCTAAATCTAGTTGCGATACTGAAAACGCACCCATGCGCATCTTCTCCGGCATCCAGCCGACGGGCGCGAAGCACCTCGGCAACTACAGCGGCGGCTTCCGCCAGTACGCGGCCACCCAGGAAAAGGGGGAGGCCTTCTTCTGCATCGTCGATCTGCACTCGATCACGACCGAGTACGACCCGGCGGAGCTGCGCTCGACGACGCTCGACCTCGCGGCGATGCTCTTCGCGACGGGGATCGATCCCGACCGCTCCACGGTTTTCGTCCAGAGCCACGTGACGGCGCACGTCGAGGCCGCTTGGCTGCTGGCGGCGGTGACGAGCTACGGGCAGCTCGGCCGCATGACCCAGTTCAAAGACAAGAGCGAGCGTCGCGAGTTCGTCTCCGCGGGCCTGTTCACGTATCCCGTGCTGATGGCCGCGGACATCCTCCTCTACCAGACCGACGCCGTTCCGGTCGGCGACGACCAGCGCCAGCACATCGAGCTCGCTCGCGACGTCGCCGAGCGCTTCAACTCGCGCTACGGCGAGACGTTCAAGGTGCCCGAAGGGATCTTCCCCGAGCAGGGCGCGCGGATCATGGATCTCCAGGAGCCCGACAACAAGATGTCCACCACCGACGGGACGCCGCAGGGGACGGTGCTGCTCGTCGACCCGCCCGATACCGTGCGCAAGAAGTTCAAGACCGCGGTCACGGACTCGGGCACCGACGTCCGCTATGCGCCGGAGAAGAAACCCGGGATCTCGAACCTGCTCGAGATCATGTCGGTCGCAACCGGCGAGCCGATTCCCGAGCTCGAGGCCCGCTTCGACAGCGGCGGCTACGGCGTCTTCAAGGAGGAGGTCGGCGAGGCCGTCGTCGCCCTGCTCGACCCGATCCGGACGCGCTACGAGGAGCTGCGCGCGGACCCCGGCGAGCTGGAGCGGCTGCTCGCCCAGGGAGCGGAGAAGGCGCGCGCGGCCTCGGCCCCCACGCTCGAGCAGATGTACGAGCGCATGGGCTTCGCCCGGATATAGAAACCAACCCACAAGTGCGCTAGGCTGCTCCGGTTCCTTGCCCGGGGAGAGAGGAGTCATCGATGAAGCACGCCCTGCGCCGGCTCGCGCCGGCCATTGTTCTCGCGTCGTCGCTTGTCCTGCTACTGACAATCGGGTCGGGCGCGGCAAACGCAGACAAGCCTGGTCCTGTCGTCGGCAGCGCGAAGAAGGTGGTGCTGTTCTCGTCTGACGGGATGCGTCCCGATCTGATGGAGAAGTACGCGGGCGAGGGCGCGATGCCGACGTACGCGCAAATGATGCGCGAAGGCGTTCGCGGCGCCAACGGCATGCTTCAGGCGTTCCCGCCCAATACCGGGGTCGGTTGGTACACGATGGCCACCGGCGCATACCCGGGCGAGCACGGCTCTACCAACAACACGTTCCACCGGACGGGCGACGCATTCGCCAACTCCACGTCCTTCTCGGGAGCGGGAGTGCTCCAAGCAGACACGCTCGCGAACGCGGCCGAGCGGGCGGGCAAGAAGGTCGCCCAGGTCGACTGGGTCGGCGGCCGCCTCGCAGGCATCGCGGGGCCGACGGTCGACTTCGTGAACTTCTTCTCGACACGCGGCGTGCTGACGAAGCCCGCCATCCCCGACGAGCAGAGCGGCGCCGCCGCGTTCGGACTTTCGTACCAGCTGGCGGCGTTCGCACCCGCCAGTGGTTGGACGAACGTCCCGGCAGCTGATCCGGCAGCGCCGGCGCAGCAGACGACGCTCACCGTCGCTACGACATTTGCGGCGCAGAACCCGACCCGGGTCTACGACGTCTACGTGTACGACAGTGTCGTCGACGGCACGGCCGCATACGACCACGCGATTCTCGTCCGCAGCGCGGCCTCAAAGGATGGAAACCAGAAGGCCGCCGACCTCGCGGTCGGCGACTTCAAGGAGGTCAAGCTGGCGGGTGCAGACGGGCTGGTCGGTGCCCGCGCAGGGCAGACCGCCGGCTTCTACGTGAAGCTGATTTCACTCGCGGGCGACCTCTCCTCGTTCAAGCTCTACTTCACCTCCGTCGAGCGCGTGATCGCCACGTGCGCGACGGCGGCTTGTAACGCACTCCCGGCTGGCGGGGTGGGCGAGAATCGGCTCGAGAAGTACATCGCGGACAATCTGCCCACGGCGATCGCCGCCGACTTCGCGCCGCTCGAAGCGCGAATCATCGACGAGGAGACGTACGTCCAGCAGGGCCGCGACCTCGAGAAGACCTACGCCGACGCGGTCATGGAGTACATCCTCGGAACCCTCCAGCCGAACACCGACCTGGCGATGGTCGGCTACCCGGTGACAGACGAGTTCTCGCACCAGTTCATGGGGCTCTACACCCCCACGGACATGGACGGTGCACCAAACCCGTACTTCGACGACGTCAACGGGGACGGCACCAAGGACAACCTCGTCGCCACGCGTGAGGGCTATGTCCGCAGCGCCTACCACGAGGCAGACGCGAAGCTCGCGCGCGCCCGTCAGCTCATGGGCGGCAACCCCACGACCTTCGCCGGCTCCGACCACGGCTTCGCGCCGCAGTGGTACGCGGTGAACGCGCGGAAGGTGCTCTTCGACGCTCAGGTCAACGGCAACTCGTTGCACGCCAGCGGAGCCAACACCGCCTCGAACTGTCGCGGAACCGCGACGGATCTGACCAAGGCCTGCTGGGCCGGCGGCACGATCCAGATCTACGTCAACCCCACGCTGCCGTCGGGAACGACGTACGAGCAGGTTCGGACCGCCGTGATCGACGCGTTCCAGAACCTGAGCGACCCGGCGAACCCGGGCAAGCAGGTCGTCCTCAAGATCATGAAGAAGGAGGAGCTGAGGAACGTCGACGGCTCCGATTCGCTGCACCCGAACCGCTCGGGCGACGTCGTCGTCGTCCTGCGCCCGCCGTACCAGTCCGACGCGGGCACTCCGGGTCGGCAGATCGCGTTCTCCCAGTTCTTCGGCCAGCACGGCTATCTGCCGAACCTGGTCGACCTCGCGCACAACGTGAACATGCACGCGACGTTCGTCGCGGCGGGGACCGGGATCCGGCACCAGGATCCGGTCGCCGGCATCCGGGCGGTCGACATCGCGCCGACGATCTCGCTCCTTCAGGGCTACCCCGGCCCGCAGAACGCACGCGGGAAGATTCTCTACAACCTCTTCCCGAACCCGGGCCAGCTCAAGGAAGTGACGATCCTCGACATCTCCGACTACCACGGCCAGCTGATCCCGCTCTCCGAGGCTTCCGACACCGTCGGGCCGACCTTCGGGATCGGCGGGTCGGCGTTCTTGAAGCCGTGGTTCGACCTCTACCGAAGCGAGGCTCCGAACGGGTCGCTGACGATCGCGGCCGGCGACTCGGTCGGTGCGACACCGCCGATTTCCAGCTTCTTCGGCGACAAGCCGACGATCGAGTTGATGAACAAGATGGGGTTCGGGCTCGACGGGCTCGGCAACCATAACTTCGACCGCGGGCAGAACTACCTGCGGACGGAGCTGATCCCGTTCGCGCAGTTCCCGTACGTCTCGTCGAACGTGGTCGACGCAAACGGGAACACGCCGGCGGAGTGGTCGAAGTCGAAGGTGTTCGACACGACCTTCGGCGGCGTCAAGGTCGGAATCGTCGGCTTCTCGAACGACGACCTGCCGACGCTGATCAACCCCGCCGGGCTCGTGCCGTTCCACGTCGAGAACTCGACGGCATCGGTCAAAGCAGAGGCAGCGAAGTTGAAGCAGCAGGGGATCAACACGATCGTGGCGATCGGCCACCTCGGCGCGACCGCCGGGACCCTGACGGCTCCGACGGGTCCGCTCGTCGACCTGGCCGACAATGTCACGAACGTCGACGCGGTGATCGGCGACCACACCGACTTCCAGGTGCTGACGACGCGGCCGAACGGCGTGCTCGTGACCGAGAACCGCAGCAAGGGGATCCGCTTCACCCGCGTCCGCCTGACGATCGACACGAGCACGAAGAAGGTGGTCTACAAGACCGCCGACTTCCACAAGCCGTGGGACATCGGCGTGGCGCCCGACCCGGCGATTCAGGCGAGGATCGACGCCCTGAACGCTGAGATCGGAGATGTGCTGAACACCATGATCGGCAGCTCGACGAAGTTCATCCCGCGTGCCGATCAGTGCGGACAGAGCGCGGGCCGGACCTGTGAGTCGCTGGTGGGAAACGTCGTCACGGACGCGATGCGGACGCAGTACGCCGCGACCGGCGTCGAGATGGCGATCACGAACTCGGGCGGCCTCCGTGCCGACCTGACCTGCCCGACGACGGACAACCCGAACGACTTCTGCCCGGCCTACACCCCGCCGCCGTTCCCGATCACGCGCGGCCAGGTGCTGACGGTCCTGCCGTTCGGGAACGTCTCCGTCACGGTCACGATCAACGGGGCCGAATTGAAAGCGATGCTCGAGAACGGCGTCTCGGCGATGCCGGCGGTGAACGGGAAGTTCCCGCAGGTCTCGGGGCTCTGTTTCACCTACGACATCGCACTGCCGGCCGGGAGCCGGGTGACGTCCGCCGTCACCGCGGATGCCGCCGGTAACTGCACGGCCACGCCGGTGGATCTGACTTCCGGGACGAGCTACAAGATCGCCGAGAACGACTTCATGGCAGGAGGTGGCGACGGCTATCCGGTCTTCACGAGCAAGCCGACGTACGCCACCCAGAACATCATGGACGCGGACGTCGCGGACTACATCTCCGCGCATTCGCCCGTGAGCCCGTTCGTGAAGGCTGCCCCCGACGGGCGGATCAACTGCGTGGACTCGAACGGTGCGGGTGTCGGGGCGGACTGCCCGGCGCTCGTTCCGTCTCCGTAGAGCGAACCAGCGAGTGGAGCCGGGCGACTCGCCCGGCTCCACATCGTGCTACCGCCCGGCGCAAGATCGCGGCCGATCGAGGCCGCATAGCCCCGCCGCGCCTAGGCGAGGCCGCGGAGACGTTGAACTTCGTTGTCGCTTAGCTCGCGCCACTCGCCCGGCGCGAGGTCGTCGGCGCTCAGGCCCGCGTAGCGGCTGCGGTGGAGCCGGGTGACCGGATGACCGACTGCGGCGAGCATCCGCTTCACCTGGTGCTTGCGGCCTTCGTGGATCGAGAGCTCGAGCTTGGACGGGGCAAGGCGACCTGCGCGTGCAGGTGCCGTTCGGCCGTCATCGAGGTCGACCCCCTCTTCGAGCCGCCGGAGCGCCTCGTCTGACGGTTCGCCCTCGACCTCGACCTCGTAGACCTTTTCAACCTCGTAGCGTGGGTGCGCGAGCCGGTGCGCGAGGTCGCCGTCGTTCGTAAGGAGCAGCGCGCCCGTGGTGTCGGCGTCGAGCCGCCCGACGGGAACGACTCGCGATTCGTGCTCGACGAGATCGACCACGGTCGGCCTTCCTTGCGGATCGCTCGCCGTCGTCACCACGCCGGCCGGCTTGTGCAGGAGCACGTACGCGAGCGCCTGCCGCTCGACCGGTTTGCCGTCCACCTCCACCCGGTCGCGCGCGCCGACGAAGCTGTTCAGCCGCCCTGGCTCGCCGTTCACCAGCACGCGCCCGGCCTTGATCAGCTCGTCGGCTCTGCGCCGCGACGCGACGCCCGAGCGCGCGAGGTAGGCATTCAGTCGCATCGCGGGCATGATTGTCGCGGTGCCGCACTACGTGACGCTCATGCGCTGGACGTCGCAGGGAGTCGCCGGGCTCCCCGCCTGGCGCGAGCGGGTGGAGGACGGCGAGCGGATCATCGAGTCCGCGGGTGGCCGGCTGATCGGCGTCTACGTCACGCTCGGCCGCTACGACGTCGTCGAGATCTTCGAAGCGCCGAGCGACGAGACCGCCGCCGAGATCCTGATGAAGCTCCAGCGCCATGGCGCCGAGCACACCGAGACTCTCCGCGCCTTCACCCGCGAAGAGGCCGAGGAGATCGTCAGGAAGCTCTGAGGCCTGCGGCCGACTCGAGCCGTTCGCGGATCGCCGCAGCGTCCCCGCCGAGATCGTCCAGCCGCGGCAGCTCCGACAAGGACTCCAGCCCGAAGACCCGCTCGAACAGCGGCGTCGTGCGGTAGCGGATCGCGCCGGCTTCCTCGCGTCCCGCTTCCGCAATCAGCCCCCG
>JBIOYJ010000002.1:0-2437 GCA_044870105.1 Gaiellaceae bacterium
GTCCGCCTTTGAGGCACACCGGCTCCCGCGCACCTACGTCGGGCCGTGTGCCTTCCTCAACCCAGCCGCCATGCTTGCGACCTTGCGGCGGATCGAGTCGGGGACGCTGGGGCTGAGACCGACGAGCCCCACCACTTCGCCGTCCAGTCCGAGCGTGAGTGTCTTGCCGCCGGGCAGCGTACGGTTCAGGAACGAGCGGACGGCGATCAAGACGGCCCGGTCATGGCGAATCACCGCCGAAGCGAGGATGTGAGGGCCGAGATGGGATCGGTCGCTGTCCACGCCGACGGCCCACACACCGCGGAGGCCGGCAGCGGAGAGCGCGCCGAGGCTGCACGTCCCTGCGGCCGCGAACAGGATGTCGGCGCCGCGGTCGATGTGGCGGTTGGCGATCGACTCGCACTTCGACTGGTCGACGAAGTCGCGCGAGTAGCTCCTGTAGACGGCGATGTCGGGGAGGGCGCGCCGTGCTCCGTCCTCGAATCCCGCGAGAAGCTC
The DNA here is from genome assembly GCA_044870105.1 of Gaiellaceae bacterium. Classification (GTDB taxonomy): domain Bacteria; phylum Actinomycetota; class Thermoleophilia; order Gaiellales; family Gaiellaceae; genus JBKPFU01. The sequence continues at coordinate 499 of JBIOYJ010000002.1, forward strand.
GGCCACCGGCCCGCCGGGCAAGCCCCCGATCATGGATACGGCATGGGCCCGATTCAGCCTGGGTCCTTTCGTGCGCTCCATCAGCCCGCTGAGGTAGCCGGCCAGGAATCCCGCCTGCCGGTCATCGAAGAGGAAGCCGGTCGCGTACGGAACGTCGACGGGGCTGCCGAGCACGACCCAGCGCGTCCCAGGAAGCGTCACCTGTCCGAACGGCTGAGCGATCGTGATGTTCGCGGCGATCGCGAGATCGAACCGCCCCGTCCGGACCCGCTCGACCGCCCGCCGCGCGGCGGGCGACGTGGGATGCCGCTCGTCGAGGACGAAGATCTCACCGTCGACACCGAGCTCGCGCTCGGCCAGCCGCAGCCCGTCCACCAGCGGAGTGACGTACGTATCGGCGCGGTCGGGGCGCGGCGCCCTCGGGATCACGAGGGCGACCCGCGGCGCGGTAGCGGCCACTTGCGGCGGACTCTTGCTCGCTCCTCCGAGCGCCACGATAACGGCCAGCGTGATTGCTCCTGACAAGACGAGCGCCGCGAGGATCGGCCCACGCCGCCTCCACGCGGCGCGGGCCATCGGCTCCACGGGGCGCGAAGGCTCCGCTTCCTGCTGGAGCTCGAGAGGTGCGAGAGGCGCGACCTGCCACGGAGCGCGGTCGGGCTCGGCAGACCGCACACTGAGAAGCTCGCGGTAAAGAGACTCCGTCTCCGGTGACGGGTAGGCGCCGAGCTCATCGGCGAGGAAACGTCGACAGCGTTCGTATACGCGAAGCGCCTCGGCCGGGTTGCCGGCGGAGACGTGGGCCTGCATCAGCCTGCGGTAGCTGCTCTCGCGGAAGGGCTCTAGCTCCGTCACCTCCGCCGCGTGCCGGACGGCCTCCGCAAATTCCCCGGCGGCGAGCGACGCGTCACCCGAGCATTCGAGCGCGCGCACAAGCACACCCCGGAGGTCGCGCCGTTGCTCCTCGATCCAAGAGCCGTCCTCGCCCGGAAGGAAGCTTCGCCGGGCCAGCTTCGCCGCCGTCGAGGCATGCGAGCGGGCTTCGTCGAGGTCGCCCGCAACCAGTGCGACCTCGGCTCGCGCGACCGCGTCCGCGGCCTCGTCGACGTCGATCCACGCACCGGCGGGCAGCGTGAGCTTGTAGCAGCCGAAGGCGCTCGTCAGCGAGCTCGCGCCGTCGACGCCGCACTCGGTGAGGAGCGCACGAAGCTTGCTGACGAGGACCGAAAGCGCCTTCTCCCATCTCACCGGCGGGTGGTCACCCCAAAGTACGTCAGCGAGCTCGTCCCTCGGCACGAGTCGCCCCTGAGCCGCGAGGAGGTAGGCGAAGACGAGACGGCCCTGGCGACCTGGGAAGCGCTCCTCGTCGACGACCACCCCGGCGGCCTCAATCGAGATGCGTTCAGTTAACGAGATCCGTACCGTCAGAGGGCCCTCCCCGGCGGCCCTTGCCGCCGGCTTGCCGTTTGCTTGACCGCCGCTCCCAGTATCCGCCGGGCCATGCCCGACGACAAGGCATTCCGCTGCGACTGCGGCTACGCACCGACGGCACTCGATGAGGCCGGGCTCCTCGACGAGATCCGTCGGCACGCGCGAGAAGCGCACGGAGTCGCGTTCACGACCGAGGACGCACTGCTCGTCGTCCTGCGGTCCGAGCTCGGCTTGTCTCGGGGGCCATCGACGACGGAGACGCACACGACAGCGTCTCCGAGACGAAAGGGAGGTCGATCATGAGGACGGGAAGGCTGGTTAGGGGGGCGACGTTTGGGGCGCTCGTCGCGATCGTGGTCGCGGCGACGGCGCTCGCGACGCCGCCCTCGGGGGTGAACGGAACGGTCTTGGCGGTGAGTCAGTTCGGCGAGATCGACGCGAAGACGCTCTCGAGCGAATGGCAGGCCAGGATCTCTACCAAGGGCGAGACGGACGTGCACGTCATCGA
>JBIOYJ010000003.1:0-4844 GCA_044870105.1 Gaiellaceae bacterium
CATCACGTCGCCGACGACCTCGCGCCGCCCGGACACGCCTTCGGCAGCGAGCGTCTGGGAGGAGCGCTCGTCAGGGCAAAGGAGCAGCTGGGAGAGGCGATCCGTCTCGACGCGATTGCGCTCCTCTGGCATCGACCAGTCACCGCTCCGCATGCCCGCCTCCACGTGCGCGAGCGGCACGCCCGCATCGGCGGCGGCCTGCGCGCCGGCGAGCGTCGAGTTCGTATCGCCGTAGACGAGCACCCAGTCGGGGCGCTCGGCCGCGATCGCGCGGGCGATTCCGTCCTGCATCGGCACCGGGTCGGCCGTCCGCAGATCCAGCTTGAAGCGCGGCTCCAGGAGGTCGAGCTCGTCGAAGAAGACCTGCGAGAGCTCAGGATCGTAGTGCTGGCCGGTATGCAGCACGAGCTCGTCGATGCCGCGCTCTCGCAGAGCAACGGACAGCGGCGCCGACTTGATGAATTGCGGCCGGTTCCCGACGACGGAGAGGATCTTCACGCCGCGGGCAACCTTATGTACGTCCCCGCGGAATACTTCATTTCTACGCGTCGTTACGGGACGTGTCTATAGAAGGAGGCAGAGATGTCCTACGGGATTCTGCTGCTGCGGGTGGTGGTCGGTCTCGCGTTCGTCGGGCACGGAACGCAGAAGCTCTTCGGCTGGTTCGGCGGCTACGGCCCGAAGGGAACCGGCGGATTCTTCGCCCAGCAGGGCTACCGCTTCGGCGTGTTGATGGCCGTCGCGGCCGGACTGTGTGAGGCTGGAGGCGGGACGCTTCTCGCCCTCGGCTTCTTCACGCCGCTTGCCGGAGCGCTGCTGGCGATCGTGATGCTGAACGCGATCGCATCGGTGACGTTCAAGAAGGGCTTCATGCTCGGCTCGGAGCTCGAGCTCGCCTACCTGACGATCGCCGTGTCGCTCGCGGCGACCGGGCCAGGCCGGTTCTCGATCGACCGCGCGATCGGCTGGGACGACAACATCTCAGGCGTCTGGTGGGGCGTCGCCGCGCTCGGCGCTGCGCTGGTCGCCTCGTTCCTGACGCTCACGCTCGGGCGCACCCGACCGGTGACACCGCAGGAGTCCGCGGCGCAGACGTAAGCGCACCGGCTCGGTGGGTCCAACATGTGCATTGGACGAATCAGCGCTGGTCCGGATCTGCGGTCCCCGCCTCAGCGTCTAGCTTTGACGAAGCCGCCGTCAGAGCCCGACGTAGTCAGGAACGGCGAGCTAGCGAATCCCTACGGTCGGGCGTAGACTCGCCCCTTACGATCCGGTGAGGGAGGCTCCGATGGCCGAGAGTACGGACCCGACGTTCTATCGCTCGCCTGCGGCCGCCATCGCCGCTCCGCCCGAGAGGCTGGCCTACGTCGCAGCGTTCGATCCGGACGGCAGCGAACGCGATGCCATGACCGTGGTCGACTGCGACGCCGAGTCGCCCACCTACGGCGAGGTGGTCGGCTGGACGGATCTGCCGACGGCAGGCAACGAACTGCACCACTTCGGGTGGAACGCCTGCTCCAGCGCGCTCTGCCACAAGGGCCATGCCCATAACGGCACCCTCGAGCGCCGCTACCTGATCGTGCCGGGCCTGCGTTCGTCGCGAACGTACGTCCTCGATACCAAGCCCGATCCGCAGCAACCGCAGGTCGTCCGCACAATCGAGGCCGAGGAGCTCGCCGCCAAGGCCGGCTACTCCCGCCCGCACACCGTGCATTGCGGCCCCGGCGGCATCTTCATGTCGAACCTGGGCGGCGCCGACGGCGCCGACGGGCCGGGAGGGGTGGCGCTCGTCGATCACGACACCTTCGAGGTCACCGGAGCGTGGGAGACAGACCGTGGCGATCAGCACTTCGCGTACGACGTGTGGTGGCACCTCAACGACGACGTCGCCATCACGTCGGAGTGGGCGACCCCGTCGATGATCGAGGACGGGCTGAATCCTGAAGACCTGCTTGGACGCCGGTTTGGCCACCACCTCGATTTCTGGAGCCTGTCCGAAGGCAAGCTGGTCCAGCGGATCGACCTGGGCGACGAGCATCAGATGGTGCTCGAGCTGAGACCGGCCCACGATCCTCGGAAGGTCTGGGGTTTCGCTTGCGTCGTGATCAGCGTCGAGGATCTCTCTGCCTCCGTGTGGCTGTGGTACCGGGACGACGACCGGTGGGCGGCGAAGAAGGTGATCACCATCCCCGCCGAGCCCGCCGACGAGTCCCAGCTCCCGCCCGCGCTTCAGCCCTTCGGCGCGGTTCCGCCGCTGGTGAGCGACATCGACCTGTCGGTCGACGACCGCTGGCTGTACGTGTCGTGCTGGGGGACGGGAGAGCTCAAGCAGTACGACGTGAGCGACCCGCACAACCCGAAAGAGGCAGGCTCGGTGCACCTGGGTGGCATCGTCCGCCGCACCCCGCATCCCGTCGATCCCGAGGTGCCCCTCGCGGGCGGGCCCCAGATGGTGGAGGTCAGCCGGGACGGCCGGCGCGTGTACTTCACGAATTCGCTCTACGCAACGTGGGACGACATCTTCTACCCGGCCGGCGTGGGCGCTTGGATGGTCCGGCTAGACGCGAACACCGAGACGGGCGGCATGACCGTCGACCAGCGGTTCTTCCCGCACGGCGACGACTTTCGCGGTCTGCGCGTGCACCAGACGCGCCTTCAGGGTGGAGATGCCTCGAGCGACTCGTACTGCTTCGTCGAGTAGCGCTCTAGCCCCAACGCCCTCCGCCAAAGCCGACCGGCGCGGGCGGAGACCCGAATAGTCGGGATGGGCCGTGCAGGGATCGAACCTGCGACCTTGGGATTAAGAGTCCCCTGCTCTACCAGCTGAGCTAACGGCCCGGGCGGGACAGGCTAGCAACCTCCCCTGGGAAGCGGGACGGCCGTAGCCGCCCCGCTTTCGCGTTCAGTAGGGAGGACCCGGCGGTGGTTCGTCCGCGTACCCTCCTCGGCGCCGCGACCAGTAGCCGGGCCCCGCCCACGTCGACCAGAAGATCATCGAGAGCAGCAGGCCGATCCCGCCGACGACGACGAGGATCCAGCCGATCGTGTCGATGTCAACCCCCGAGACTTCCTTGTTGATTGCCAGGGCGAGGATCAGTCCGGCCGCGATCAGCACAATGCTCACACCTATTCCCATGGAACCTCCTTATCGGGAAGGGCTGTACCCGCCCCGACGGAGGCGTGAAACAACCGCAACGGTCCCCCGCGGCTTTCAGTAGGCTCGGCAGCGGTGCGAAGGGGAACGCTCGTCCGCCTGGTGGCAGTCGGGCTCGCGGCCGCTGCCGTCGCGTTCGCGGTCGCATTCTTCGTTCCCTGGCTGCCCGACTCGGCGTCCGAGCAGGCGGACCGGATCGACTTCGTCTTCTGGTTCGTCTCGATCATCTGCATCGTCGTCTTCTCCGTCGTCGCGGCCGTGAGCCTGTTCGCGCTCGTCCGCTTCCGCGTCAAGCCGGACGACGACACCGACGGGCCGCCCATCCACGGGCACACGGGCCTCGAGATCGTCTGGACGGCGATTCCCGCGGCGCTCGTTACCGCGATCTCGATTGTGAGCGCCGTCGCCCTCGCCAAGAACGATCACCTGCCCAAGAATCACCTCAAGGTGCAGGTGATCGCGCAGCAGTTCGCCTGGACGTTCAAGTATCCCCAGTACGGCGAGCTCACAACTACAACGCTTCGGCTTCCGGTTCACAGGCCGGTCGAGCTGCTGATCCGGTCGCTCGACGTCACGCACTCCTTCTGGGTGCCCGAGTTCGGGCAGAAGCTCGACGCCGTGCCGGGGCCGGATTTCAACCGTCTCGTGATCACGCCCAAGCGGGAAGGCAGTTTCAACGTCATCTGCGCCGAGCTCTGCGGGCTCGGTCACGCGCTCATGCGCTCGCAGGCGATCGTGATGTCGAGGGAGGGCTTCGACCGCTGGGCGAAAGGTCAGCAGCAGCAAGCGGCCGGGGGCGGTCAGGCGTCCGGCCGCAACGTATTCGCGAGCGCCGGGTGCGGCGGTTGCCACACCTTCAGGCCGGCCGGGACGACCGCGAAGGTGGGTCCTGATCTGGACGAGCTCAGCTCCGCGGCGCAGAAGGCGGGCAAGCCGCTGGAGGCCTTCGTTCGCGAGTCGATCGAGAAGCCCAACGCGTACATCGCCCCGGGCTTCCAGCCGAACGTAATGCCGCAGGACTTTGGCCAGCGGCTTTCGAAGACGCAGCTCGACGCGCTCGTGCAGTATCTCGTGGGGTCCCGGAAATGACGCACGCGGTCGCCGAACAGCACGATCTGCACGCGCCGCCGAGGCCGCCGCGCCGAGGCTGGCGGCGGCTCCTCGCGCCGGGGTGGCTGCGCGTCCCGTGGATGATCGCGCTCTTCTTCGGGATCGGTACAGGTCTCGTGACGCTGCTCCGCTGGTGGGCGGACTGGCAGCCGGTCTGGGACGGCACCGTGATCACGACCGTTCAGCTCGTGACCGTGCCGCTCGGCTTCCTCGCCGGGCTCGGCGGCTTCGACTACTGGCTCACGTACGCGATCGGCGCGCCGACCGAGGAGGAGGACCACTCAGGCCACGGCGCGCGCAGGTGGCAGGACTACTTCCGGATCAACACCGACCACAAGGTGATCGGCGTCCAGTACCTCGTCACGACGATCTTCTTCTTCGTCGTCGCGGGCTTCATGGCCATGCTCATGCGCGGCGAGCTGGCGCGGCCGGGGATGCAGTTCGTCGACAACCAGACCTTCAACGGCCTTTTCTCTGTGCACGCGGCGCTGATGATCTTTCTCTTCGTCATCCCGGCGTTTGCGGGCATCGGCAACTACGTGATCCCGCTGATGATCGGCGCCCCGGACATGGCCTTCCC
>JBIOYJ010000004.1:0-2216 GCA_044870105.1 Gaiellaceae bacterium
TGGGCGGAACCAGACATTGCGCAAACCACACGCTCACGTGTGAGCCGCTCAATGTCGAGATCGGCCGATGAGGGACCGCCCGGCGCGGACATAGGATTGCCGGCGAATGGACGTCGAGGCGAACAAGGCGCTCGTTCGGCGCTTCTATGACGAGGTCTGGCGCCTAGGGAATGTCCGCTTCGCGGAGGAAGTGTTCGCGGACGACTATGTTCGCCACGATCTTCGCCCGACGAAGGCGGCGCCGGGTGGCGCCGGACAAGCGCTGATCGCTGAGCAGTTCCGCGGCGCCTTTCCGGATCTCGAGTGGCGCGTCGACCTTGTTCTCGGCGACGGCGACCTCGTCGCCGCCCGCTGGACAGCTTCCGGTACACACTCCGGTGCTTGGGGCGATTTCGCACCGACGGGAAAGCACGTGACCTTCTCCGGCGTGAACATCTTTCGCTTCGGAGACGGCGGGAAGGTCGTCGAGATCTGGAATCACCGTGACGACTTCGGGCTTAGGGAGCAGCTTGGAGCGCCAGTATTCGCTGGAGCACCAAACTCGGCTGAGGAGGAATAGGGCTGCCCGCGTTCCTCGAGGTGAGTCCCGCGCCACGGTTTGCGCAATGTCGGTTATGGGCCGAACCGAACATTGCGCAAACCGAGTGGCCTTTGGAGCCGAGCCACTGACCCTCGTGTAGCCGGCCCGGCTACTGCGGAGCGTGCCGCGCTCGAACCAGCGACCTCCTGGGTGCGATCTCGTGGAGCGATGCGATTTTGGCGTCGATGCGCCTCGCCACTAGTTGCTGCCACCGTTGGCCGTGGTTCGTTGACCAAGAGCCGACGGCGAACAAACGGCCGCGCCGGGAACACGCGGGCCCTGCAGCTACTCCTCCTCGTGCTCTTCAACCTTCGGAAGGAAGCCCTCCTTGCGCAGCTGCTCGAACGCCAGGTTGATCTTCTCCCCCGCCTCGGTGATCTGGTCGAACTGCCGCCGCGTGAAACGCCCTGATTCGAGGGCCTGCTCGAAGGCCTCGGTGCGCTCGCGCAAAGCCTCCATCAGCGTCTCGACCTCCTCGTCCGCCCCCTCCGGAGTGTTGAGCTCCTCAAGCTCGGCGACGGCCTGCCGCTGGAAGTCCACCAGCTCGCTCATCGGCTGCTTGACGTCGGCCGGGACAGGTTGGCCCGGCTTCAAATCCTTGGCTCGCTGCGCGACGCGCCCCCAGCGCTCGCTGCCCCGCTGACCGATGCTCTGAAGGTGGTCGCTGAACTCTCCGCGCGAGAGCCGTTCGTCGCCGCCGCAGCCGGCGGCGACTCCGAGGCTCGCGGCGGCCAGCACGATCGCGAAGAAGCGGAGGCCCGTGAAGGCACCGGGACGGCGCGACGCTATTGCGGGAACGAGTAGACACTTCATCGTGACTCTCCTTGGGTCGATTACAGAACGACACGGACGCTAGGAGGCCCCGTCTTCGGTGTCGTCGGTCCCCGTCATGATCTTTCGTCGCTCTGACTACCGATCTTCGACCGAGCAGAATCGCTCTCGCGGCTGAGGCGCAGGCGCCGGTACTGCGCTAGCGTCAGTCCCGTGCGGCTCGCGCGCTTTATTCGGATCTACGGCGACTGGGCGCTCGCGCTCGGGCTTGCAGTCCTCTGGCAGATCGAGGTGTGGACGATCGACCCGTCGCACCCGCCGGGCGACGTCGCAACCGAGGTCTACTCGGCGGCTGAGCGAGTGTTCACGGCGGCAGTCGGCCTCGTCTTCGCGCTCTCGCTCGCCTGGCGACGACGAGTTCCGCTCGCCGTCCTCGCGCTCGCGATTGCCGTGTCCGTCGCGGCGAACTTCGTGGCCTTGCTCGACGCCACGACCGTCCCCGCACTCGCGCTAGTCCTCGCTACCTACTCAGTCGGGGCGCACACGGAAGGGCTCCCCGCGACGATAGGCGGGCTCGGGGTCGCGGCGCTCATCGCCGAAAACGTCGGTAGGGACTTCTCGCCCGCGGACGTCCTCTTCATCGGGATGATCCTGGGAGGCGCCTGGCTGGCCGGACGCGCGATGCGCTACTGGCGCGAGCGCGAGCAGACGCTCAAGCGGCTGACGGTCGAGCTCGAGCGCGAGCGCGAGGAGAAGGCTCGGTTGGCGGTTGCGGAAGAGAGAGTCAGGATCGCGCGCGAGCTCCACGACATCGTCGCCCACGCGATCGGCGTCATCGTCCTTCAGGCGCGAGGCGGTAGGCGAT
>JBIOYJ010000005.1:0-2876 GCA_044870105.1 Gaiellaceae bacterium
ATCCACTACGTCCTCTTCGGCGGCTCGCTGTTCACGATCTTCGCCGGCATCTACTACTGGTTCCCGAAGATGACCGGCCGGATGTACGACGAGCGGCTCGGGAAGCTCCACTTCTGGCTGACGTTCATCGGCTTCAACCTCACCTTCTTCCCGATGCACTGGGTCGGGCTGCAGGGGATGCCCCGCCGCGTCGCCGACTACGACCCGTCGTACGGTGACCTGAACATGTTCATCTCGATCGCGTCGTTCGCGCTCGGCGCGTCGACGCTCGTCTTCCTCTACAACATGATCACGAGCTGGGTGCGCGGCCCCGCCGCCCCCGGTAACCCTTGGCGCTCGCTCACGCTCGAGTGGCAGGTCTCCTCGCCGCCTCCGTACTTCAACTTCGACGAGATTCCGCAGGTCGTCGGCAGTCCGTACGAGTACGGGGTCCCGGGGGCTCGCCACGCAGTTCTGAACGGCGACCGGGCCGTCGAGCCCGAGCCGGTGGTGCGCAGATGACCGAGGAGATGACCGAGCGCCACGTCCTTGTCGTCGCGAACGAGACGCTTCCGGGGCACAACCTAACCGAGGCGCTGCAGCGCCGTGCTGCGGAGGGTCCGGTGCGCGCGACCGTGCTCGCACCCGTGAATGCGCCGAGGGAGGGCTACGTCGTCTACCAGGACACGCGGCGGGCGGCCGCGGGGCGGCGGCTCGACAAGACGCTCCAGCGCCTGCGCGCGGCGGGCATCCCGGCGGACGGGCTCGTGGTCGAGGCCGATCCGGTCGCAGCCGTCAAGGACGCGATCGCGCAGCTCGGACCGGACGAGGTGATCGTCTCCACCCACCCCGAGGAAAAGTCGGGCTGGCTGCGCCGCAACGTCGTCGACCGGATCCGCTCCGCAGCGGATCGACTGCCGGTCGAGCATGTCGTCGTCGACATGCAGCGCGAGCCGGGAGGGGAGGCGAACGTCCTGGTACTCGCGAACGAGACGGTGGTCGGCGACCCGCTGCTCGCTCGCATCCGCGAGCGCGCCAAGCGCGGTCCCGCCAGCTTCCTGATCATCTGCCCGCAGAGCGACCCCACCGAGAGCGCGCATCCGGAGGCCGAGGCCCGCTTGCGGCGGGCGTTGACGATCCTGCGCGGCGAGGGAATCGATGCGCACGGACAGGTGGCCCATCCCGATCCGTACACGGCAGGCGTTCATGCGACCCGCGACGAACGCGTGGACGAGATCATTGTCTCCACCTTCGCGCCCGCCAAGTCGCCGTGGCTGCGAAAGAACCTGATCCAGCGGCTCCACGAGGGAACGGGGCTGCCCGTGGAACACGTCGTGTTCCAGCCCGACGTAGAAGCTGTGGAAGCATGAGACATCGGTTGCGATGTCGATTTCAGGCCGCGCGGGCTCAGACGGCCAGGCCGGCAAAGCCGGCATGGCCTCCAAGCGGCATCGGAGGCGACGCCTCAGCCGTGCGGCCGTTTGAAATGACCGGTCGACACGCTGGACGATTGGAGGTTCGGCGATGACCGCTCACGCCGAAACCCACGCGGCCGACGAGCATGGACCCGGCGGCGCGTGGGTCCATCCGCCTCCGCTCCATTTCAGCTCGCGGGTCGATCACCGGACGCTCGGGATGCTGCTGTTCATCGCGTCCGAGGTGATGCTCTTCGGCTCGTTCTTCACGGCGTACTTCTTCATCCGCGTCGTCAATCACGAGCCGTGGCCGCCCGCGCCGTTCCATCTGCCGGTCTTCGTCGCCGGGGTCAACACGGCGATCCTGCTCACGTCGAGCTTCACGATGCACTGGGCGCTGCAGTCGATCAAGCGGGGCAATCGGGCCGGGCTCCAGGCCGGAATGACCCTGACCTTCCTGATGGGCCTGACCTTCCTGCTGACCCAGCTGCGCGAGTATTCGCGTGTCGGGTTCGCGCCGAGCGACCAGGCCTTCGGGACGATCTTCTACATGCTCACGGGGCTGCACGGAGCGCACGTGTTCGTCGGCCTGACCCTGCTTGCGGCGGTGACGATCCGCTCGTTTCGCGGCCACTACACGGCGGCGGCGCATCACGGAGTCGAGATCCCCGGGATCTACTGGCACTTCGTCGACGTAATGTGGATAGTCGTCTACACGACGATCTACATCCTTTAGCTATGCGCCCCTCGGCGACACCAATCGGGCTCTGGGCGGCTGCAAAGCCTCGCCGGGCGTTGTCCTCGGTCGCGCCCGTATCCTCCGGATACGAACGCTCCCTGCGTCCTCGCCTGACGGGCTTTTCGCGCGCCAGAGCCTCGATCGTGTCGAGCTCGGGACGCATGTAGGAGTCGCATGAAGAACCCGCTGCGCTCTGAAGCCGAGGCGTTCCAGTTCCTCCTCGGCGTGGTCGTCTACTTCGCGGCGATCGTGATCGCGGCGGCGATCGACAAGTGGGCGGGGCTGGCGGTCTTCATCGTCCTCTCGGCAGGCGTCGTGATCTGGTGGCTGCGTGCGCGGAGGCTGGAGCCGCCGAGGCGAACGGCGGTGGCTCGGCGGGGCGCCGACAACGTCCGCCGCATCCTCGTGGTCGCAAACGAGACGGTCGGCGGGCGGACGCTGCGCGAGCAGATCGAGCGCACCGCGGCGGGCTACGAGGAGCAGGTGCTCGTGGTGTGCCCTGCCCTCAACTCGCCGCTCAGGCACTGGACGTCGGACGAGGACGACGCCCGCGCTCAGGCGCAACAGCGTCTGGAGGCGAGCCTCGCGAGGCTGCGCAACGCCGGTATCGACGCGCGGGGCGAGGTCGGCGACGCCGATCCGGTTCAGGCGATGGAAGACGCGTTACGGCTGTTCGGCGCCGACGAGATCATCATCTCCACGCATCCCGAGGGCCGCTCCCACTGGCTCGAGCGCGGCGTCGT
>JBIOYJ010000006.1:0-2505 GCA_044870105.1 Gaiellaceae bacterium
GCCGCGAAGCCTGATCGCGTCGTACGTCCTCGGGCTCGTCGATCGGCGAAACGGAGTACCGGCGTGGCAAGGGCCGTCCTCGGCGCCAACCGCACGGTTCAGCAAGCACGACCCGCGGTGCCCGTCGCCGCGTCGGGCTCCGGCTCCTCGCCGCTTGGCCGAATCGTTCTCGGGATCGCACTTGCGCTCGCGCTGCTTGCGGTCGCGTTCGCTCTCATGCTGCCTTCGGCCATGCCCAGACCAATCGGCGCACTGATCTATGAACGCCGCAGCTCCCTGATCTTCGGCTACGTCGCGACGGCCGTCAGCATCGGCCTCGGCGTGGCGATCGTTTGGTTGTCGTGAGCGGCCCGCGTCTTTACGCCACCGTGCTGGTGGCACTGATCACCTTCGTCCCGCTCGCCGGCGCCGCGACCTCCGCTCAGCCGGACCCGCCGACGATTGACGAGCATCCCGCCAACCCGACGAACGAAACCAGCGCGACCTTCAAATTCTCCCACCCCGATTCCACGGCAACGTTCGAGTGCCAGCTGGACGGCTCCGACTTTTCCGCGTGTACCAGCCCTCAGACCTATCCTGGCCCGCTTGCTGGGGGAGAGCACACGTTCGGGGTGAAGGCAATTGCGGGCCCCGCGAGCGACCCCGCTCTCTACACCTGGACGATCGATACGACACCTCCGCCGCCCCCGACCATCACCTCCGGCCCACCGAACCTGAGTGCGACCCCCAGCGCGACCTTCACCTTCACCGACGACGATCCGAGCGCATCGTTCCAATGCCGCATAGACGGCGGGAGCTTCGCGACGTGCACGAGCCCGGCCCAGTACTCGCTTCCGGACGGCTCGCACACGTTCGAGGTAAAGGCGATCGATCCCGCCGGGAACGAGAGTGCGATCAGCTCGCCGTATCCGTGGACGATCGACACGACCTCTCCGCCGGTCCCGACGATCACCTCTGGTCCGCCGAACCCGAGCGGGACCCACAGCGCGAGGTTCACGTTCGCCGACGACGATCCGAGCGCATCGTTCCAATGCCGCCTCGACGGCGGCAGTTTCGCCTCGTGCACGAGTCCGGCCGACTACTCGCTGCCGGACGGGCCGCACACGTTCGAAATAAAGGCGATCGATCCCGCCGGGAACCCGAGTCCGATCAGCCCGCCCTATTCGTGGACGATCGACACGGTTAACCCGGTCGTGACGCTGAGCGACAAGCCGCCCGCTCTCACGAACCAGACGACGGCGAGCTTCAGCTTCACGTCGAACAAGCCTGCCAGCACCTTCGAGTGCAAGCTCGACGCCGCGGTCTTCTCGAAGTGCACAAGCCCAGTGGTGTATTCCGGCCTCGGCGACGGCTCGCACACCTTCGCCGTCCGAGCTACCGCCGTTACGACGGGTTTGCCGACTACCTATACCTGGAGGATCGACACCGCGGCCCCGGAGACGACGATCACGTCCGGGCCGATCCCGGTCAGCAACAGCCCGTCGGCGACGTTTACGTTCTCGAGCAGCGAGGCGGGCTCGACATTCGTCTGCAGCCTCGACGCCGGAGGTATCTCGCCCTGCGCGTCGCCAACTTCGTATGCCGGCCTCGGGAGCGGCGCGCACACCTTCCGGGTACAGGCCGTGGACGCCGCCGGCAACGCCGATGCGACGCCCGCCTCCCACTCATGGCAGGTGGCCGGAGCGGGGCCGACCCGTGCTGACCGAACACCGCCGGCGCGTGTGACGAGCGTCAAGCGAACCGTCGGCTACGGCCTCCTGAAGCTCGTTTGGCGCCGGCCGCCCGATGCCGACTTCGACCACAGCAACGTGTTCGTCTCGACGAGACGCGGCGCCCCGCCGCGGACGCTCGTCTACCGGGGCAAGGCCGGGAAGTACACGAACAGGCGGTTCAAGAACGGCCTCTACTACCGCTACGCGATCGTCAGCTACGACCACGTCGGCAACGCGTCGCGCGAAGTCGCCCTCGTCGTCCCCCCGAGCGTGCTCTTGCGTTCGCCGAGGAATGGGAGGGTCGTCCGCAAGCCCCCGCGTTTTCTCTGGGCGAAGGTTGCAAGCGCGAGCTTCTACAACATCCAGCTCTACTACGGTGCGCAAAAGGTCTTGAGCGCGTGGCCGAACTCCGCGAAGCTCGCGCTCACTCGGAGCTGGTCGTATGAGGGCCGCCGGTTTCGACTGAAGAAGGGGAAGTACCGCTGGTACGTCTGGCCGGCGTTCGGCCCGCGCTCGAGGAGTCGCTACGGACAGCTGCTCGGGCAGGCCACGTTCACAGCGCGCTAAAGCAGGGACGCGGCAGCCGGTCGCGTATTCCGGACGGAGCAGCGCGTCCTATCGACGGCTGGCGGAACCGCTATACATTGAGTTCAGTGGCAGACGAATCCACCGAGATCTTCGACGACCTCTACCTCGGCCTTCGCGCCGGCGGCGCCATGCGCAAGCGGCGGCGGGGCGAGCCGCTGACGAGCGAGGAGCAGGAAGTGCTCGGCCGCTGGCAGCGCCTTTCGCC
>JBIOYJ010000007.1:0-4028 GCA_044870105.1 Gaiellaceae bacterium
ATCAGAACGCGAATCGGCGCGTCCAAGCGGTCAGCGGCGGGGTCCATTTTCAAGAAGAACGCAAAAGATGCGCTGTTAGGCTCGGATTGTGCAAGAGGGAGAGGCTCGCGAGCGCATCCAGAAGCTCCTCGTGACCGGCGACAACCGCCTCAAGCAGGGCGCGGGTGCGGACAAAGCGAGGCAAAGCTACGAGCAGGCGCTGGAGGTCGCCCGAGCCGCCGGTCTCGAGGAAAGCGTGAAGCCGCTCGTCGAGGTCAGGCTGGCCGATCTCGAACGGCTCGCTCGAGAACCTCCTCCACGCGGCGCGCCTGCTCACTGACGTCGTGGCGCGCGGCCGCGGCGCGCGCGGCGGGATTCGGCCGCGGAAGTCGAGCCGCGGCGCGCAGGCCCTCGGCGATCGAGCTCTCGTCCAGGGGATCGACCAAGACCCCGGCGTCCTCGGTCACGAACTCGGGTGGACCTCCGACGCGTGTTGCGACAACCGAACGCTCGCACGCCATCGCCTCGAGCAGCGCCTGCCCGAACGGCTCGACGAGGCTAGGCTGGCAGACCACGTGTGCGTCGGCGAGTAGCTCCGGGATCCGCTCATGCTCGACGGAGCCGAGCAGCCGTACGCGGTCACGGCCATCGAGCTCCCCGCGCAGAGGGCCGTCGCCGACGAACGTGAGCGTTCCCTCGTCGACGCGGTCGAATGCGCGGGCGAGGCGCGCCACGTTCTTGCGCTCGCTCAGCGCCCCGACGTGCAGGTACGCCGTCGGCCCTCCCGGGGCGGGAGCCGGCCGAAACCGCTCGAGGTCGACGCCGCAGTCGACGACCTCGACCTTGCCGCGCGAGGCGGGAACCTTCCGCTCCAGCTCACGCCGCAGGTAGTCGGAAACCGCCACGACGGCCGAGGCGCGGCAGACGACGAGCGTCGTCACCGCGCGAACGCCGGGAATCCTCCCGACGTTGGCGACGTCCTGCCCATGCGCGGTGACGACGAGAGGCGCCCTCGACGCAAGTCCGGCGAGCAGCCCCGTCGGGACCAGGAAGTGCGCGTAGACGACGTCGGGCCGAAACCGACGCGCCACGCGCACGGCCCGAGCCGCGAGACGCGCGTACTTGGCCTTACCGCCGCCACGGCTCGTGAGCACCGCCCGCTCGACTTCGTGGCCACGCCGCTCGAGCGCCTCCTGCATCTGCTTGACGAACACGCCGTAGTCGGGCTCCGCCTGCCCCGGATACATCTGCGAGACGAGGAGGATTCTCAGTGCCCACTCCAGTGATGCGACCCCGCCTCCGGCGCGCGAAAGGCGAGCCAGGCAAGGACGCAGGGAGCCCGCGTACTGAACCAAGTACGTGGGCGACCGAGGACGTGGCCTGGCGACGCTTTGCAGCCGCCGGAGGTGATGGCTCGTATTGCTGGAGGGGGCACAGCTACACGACGCCGGCGGCTCGCGCGGCCCCCTGTCGCCGGCCGCGCGTGCCGACGCGCGGGTCCGCCAACGTGTGCACGAGGTCGACCAGCAGATTGATCAAGACGATGGCGGCGCCGACCACCATCACGATCCCGAGAATGACCGGCAGGTCGAAGCCTTGCTCCCCGCGCAGCGCGCCGAGTGTGAGCGAGCCCAGCCCGGGCAACCCGTAGACCGTCTCCACGTAGACCGCGACCCCGATCGCCGTGCCGATGTCCATGCCGATCATCGTGATGATGGGGAGGATCGTGTTCGGCAGGCCGTGGCGGACGACGACCCGGGTCTCCGAGGCGCCCTTCGCGCGGGCGGCCCGGATGTAGTCGGTTCCGAGCACGTCGACGAGCTGCGTCCGGATCATCCGCATGTACAGCGCGACGAAGAAGAGCGCGAAGGTGATCCATGGCAGCGCCATGTGCGATGCCCAGGGAGCAATGCCACTGCAGGTTTGCTCTTCGGGGGCGAAGTTGCCCGGTCCGGTGGACGGTTGCAGGACGTGCTGCGGCAGCAAGCTGCAGTAGCCGTCCGCGGGTGCGATGTGCCAACGGTTGCCGAGGAAGAGTTGGAGCACGAGCGCGACGACGACGGGGTGAGTGGAGACGGCGACCAGCGAGACCGCGATCAGCGTTCTGTCGAGATACGTTCCCGCGCGCGACGCGGCGAGCGTCGCGAGCGGCGCGGCGAGAAGTAACAACAGCGCGACCCCGCCGAGCGCCAGCCAGCCCGTGACGGCGGCGTGGCGAATGACCATGTGCCCGACCGGCGCTCCCGCGATGCCTTCGTTGGAGAAGCTCGCGCCCTGGTAGGCGACGCCGAGGTCGCCGTGGACCAGGCGCCAGACGTACTTGGCGTACTGGACGTGGATCGGCCGGTCGACGCCGAGCGCGTGACGAGCCCTGGCGATCTCCGCCCTGTTCGAGTGCTGGACGTCGATGAGGAAGTTCGCCGGCTCGGACGGGATCGCGTAGTAGAGCCCGAACGTGATCAGCGTCAGGAGCCACACGACGACGACCCCGATCAGCAGGCGCCGCGCGAGGTAGCGCCAGCGGCTCCCGCTCATCGCCGCCCCCTCCCCGGGTCGAGCGCGTCGCGCAGCGACTCACCGAAGACGTTCAGCGCGACCACGGAGAGGAGGATCGCGGCGCTCGGAATGATCGTCAGCCAGGGGTCGAACGCGTTCGGGTTGTACCGCGACGGGATCGTCAACGTCCCCCAGGTGTCGGCGAGCATCGTGCCCCAGCTCGGCGTCGGCGACTCGATTCCCACGCCCAGGAACGTGATCCCGGCCTCCAGCATGATGTTCGTGGCGAACGCGATCGTCCCGTAGGCGAGCAGCGGGCCGCCCAGGTGTGGCAGGAGGTGCCGCTGCATGATCCGCCAGTCGCTCGCCCCGATCATCTCCGCTGCCTCCACGAACTCCCGCTCCCGCAGCGTGAGGATCTGCGCGCGCACGATCCTGGCGGGGTAGAACCAGGTGAACGCCCCGATCAGGAGGATCATCGACAGGACCCCCTGGTTCAGGAACCCGAGCGTGATGTTGTTCAGCCGGTCCCCGACGGTGCTCCCGAGCATGATGATGAACAGGAGCAGCGGGAACGCCATCACGAGATCGGTGAAGCGGGAGACGACCGCGTCGGCGAGACCGCCGAAGTAGGCGGCGATCGAGCCGAGGATCGAACCGATCAGGAGCGCGAGCAGCGTCGCTCCCGCTGCGACGGTGAGAGATACGCGGCCGCCGTACAGGAGGCGGAGGAACTCGTCCCGGCCGAGCGCTCCGTCGGCGCCGAGCACGAGCAGCGTGCTGCCCGTGCCCTTCGCCGGCGGCGGGAGATCGGCGCCGAGGCTCCCGCTCCCGATCTCGTCGGTGTCCGGAACCCGCGTCCACGGGTCCGCCGGCTTGTAGTTGTGGACCGCGTACGGGAACAGGTCGTTCGGCCCGTGGCCGACGACGCGGGAAGCGATCGCGGCACCGGCGGTGACGCTGAAGGCGACGACGATCAGGATCGCGCCGCAGACGAGCGAAAGCCGGTCCTTGCGCAGCCTTCGCCACGCAAGCGTCCAGTGGCCCACGGGACGGACGGTCGGGGACGCGGCCGCAACGCTCGCCATGCCTAGCTACACGCGCTGAGCGTCGTACGTTCCAAATTCCTCGCGCAGCTCGTTGCAGATCTCGCCGATCGTGCAGCGGGCCCGGAGCGCGTCCCGCATCGCCGGCAAGAGGTTCTCGTCGCCTGATGCAACCTCACGTATCAGCTGCAGCGCGGCCGCGGCCTCTTCGGCGTTGCGCTCGGCGCGCACCCGGGCCGTCCGCTCGAGCTGGCGCTTCTCGGCCTCGGGGTCGATCCGGTGCAGCTCGATCTGCTCCGACTCGTCCTCGGCGTAGCGGTTGACTCCGACGATCACGCGCTCGCCCGCCTCGACCTGCTCGTTGAAGCGGAAGGCTGCCTCCTCGATCTCGCGCTGGACAAAGCCCTGCTCGATCGCCTCGACCGCGCCGCCCAGCTCGTCCACCCGTTCGATCAGCTCCCACGCCCGCTCCTCCAGCTCGTCGGTGAGCGTCTCGACGAAGTACGA
>JBIOYJ010000008.1:0-40901 GCA_044870105.1 Gaiellaceae bacterium
AAGCAGGCATCGGCAAGTCGACGCTCTGGCTCGCTGGCGTCGAGCATGCGCGCACGCAGGGGTTGCGTGTCCTCTCGTCGCGCCCGGCCGAAGCCGAGCGCAGCCTCGCTTACGCCGGGCTCGGCGATTTGCTCGAGAACGTCCTCGACGAGGTATTGCCTCATCTCTCGATGCCGAGGCAGCGCGCGCTCAAGGTCGCGATGCTGCGAGACGAGGCGTCAGGTGATCCAGTCGATCACCGCGCGGTCGCCGTCGCGGTGCGCGACGTGCTGCAGCTTCTCGGCGACGACGAGCCGGTGCTGGTGGCTGTCGACGACGTCCAGTGGCTCGATCCGTCGTCGTCGGGGGCGCTTGCGTTCGCGCTGCGAAGGGTCGCCGCGAGCCGCGTGCTCGTGCTGCTGGCTCGACGGCTTGTCGACGGGGCGCAGCCGTCTGGACTCGACCAGGCCCTGGGTGGAGAGCGCGTTCGCCGCCTGTCGGTAGGGCCGCTCAGCGCCGGCGCGCTCCACCAGCTCCTGCGCGACCGGCTCGGCAGGCCGTTCGCGCGACAGACCCTGCTCCGTATCCACGAGCAATCGGGCGGAAACCCGTTCTTCGCGCTGGAACTGGCCCGCGTTCTCGACCCAGACGTCGACCCAACTCAGCCGCTCCCCGTTCCCGAGACGCTCGAAGAGCTCCTACGTGCGAGGATCGCCGGCCTCCCCGCCTCCACACGTGAGGCGCTCGCGCTGGTCTCGGCGCTCGGCACGACCCCGGAGTGGCTGCTGGAACAGGCGGGCGTCGGGTCAGACGCGCTTGACCCAGCCGCCGCCGCGCACGTGATCGAGCGCGAGGGCGGGACGATCCGCTTCACTCACCCGCTGCTGGGATCGGTTCTCTATCGAGGCCTCGGCGACAAGCGGCGGAAAGTGCACGGGCGGATCGCCCGAATTGTCGACGATCCGCTCCTTCGCGCCCGTCACCTCGCCCTGTCGAAGGACATGCCGGACGCTGGCGTCGCCGCCACGCTCGACGAGGCCGCGAGACTAGCGGTCGATCGCGGTGCGTCGGCCGTCGCCGCCGAGCTCGCCGAGCACGCAGTCCGGCTGACGCCGCCTGAGGCGTGCGACGAGCGCCGACGCCGGGCGCTGATTGCGGCTAACGCGCATCACGCGGCCGGCGAATGGACGCGCGCCCGGACGATCGGAACCGACCTGCTGGCCGAGATGGAGATCGGCTCGTGGCGCGCCGAGGCGCTGATCCTCCTGGCCGAGCTGGAGAGCGTCGATCGTGCTGCCGAGCTGCTCGAGGAAGCCCTGCGTGAGGCGGCCTCGCGCCCGGCACTTCAGTCGGTCATTCACTGTCGCCTCGCGTGGGCAAGGCGATTCAGGACAGGGTTCGACCACGCCGCTGCTGCGCTCGAACTGGCCGAACGGCTCGACGACGACGTGCTCCGGACGGGCGCTCGCGCGGTGCAAGCGATCCTCAGCTGGTTTCGCGGCGACGCGGAGGCGCCCGGCGATCTCCCGGCGCTCGCCCAGCACCTGCCGAGCGTCCTCGGCGGCGAGCGGCTGGTGCAGGAGGCGACGCAGGCCATCGTGAACACCCTCGCGCCGTCCTCGAAGAGGGACGAGGCCCGCGCCTTGCTCGAGCGCGAGCACCGAGAGTGGCGTGAGCGCGACGAGCCGCGCAGCGCCCGGGCGCTCTGGGGCCTCTCGTGGGTCGAGTTCTGGGCCGGGCGCTGGGAGCGCGGGGCTGCTCACGCAGCTCGCGCCCACGAGATCTCGATCCAGTACGGCCTGGAGGTGCCGCAGGACCACCTTCCTATCGCCGTCATCGCCGTCCACCGAGGCCAGCTCGAGGTCGCTCGCGAGCACTCGGACCGAGCACTCGAGCTGGCCGACGAGCAGTTCGGGTTCCACCCGCCGCAACACCTGGCGGTCCTGGGGCTAGCCGCGATCTGGACCGGAGATCCGTCCGCTGCTCTGGAGTGGCTCGACAAGGCGGACCGGCGGGCAGCGGCGCTCGGGTGGGGCGAGCCGAGCGTCCGCTGGTGGAGCGCTGACCACGCCGAGCTGCTGCTCGAGCTCGGCCGGCTCGACGACGCGGCCCGGATCGTCGATGTCTGGGCGGCGGACGCAACACGTGTCTCCCGCGAGTGGGTACTCGCGCACGTGACGCGCTGCCGCGGCCTCGTCGCGGCAGCGCGCGGGGACATCGAGCACGCGCTGGCCCTGCTCGCACAGGCGGTCGCCGAGCACGAAGCGGTCGGCGATCCGTTCGGCAGGGCGCGGGCGCTGCTGGCGCTGGGCACCGTCAGACGTCGTGACCGACAGAAGCGCCCGGCCCGCGATGCCATCGAGGCCGCTCACGAGGCGTTCGAGACGATCGGCGCCGCCTGCTGGGCAGCGAAGGCGCGCGGCGAGCTCGGCCGGATCGGCGGGCGAACGCGGGCGGAAGGGCTGACTGCAGCGGAGCACCGCGTCGCCGTACTCGTCGCCGACGGCCGAACGAACCGGGAAATCGCCGCAGCGCTGTTCCTCGGCGAGCGGACGGTCGCCAGCCACCTGACGCACATCTACGCCAAGCTCGGCGTGCGTTCGCGGACCGAACTCGCCCGCCGGATGCACGCGAACGAACCGGCGTAGACCGGAGCAAAGTTCAGACGTTTTTACGTTTCCACCGCAGCGCCGGCGCCGTAGCGTCGAGCACGTGCCGAGCTACCTGGTCGAGACTTACCTCGCTCGCGGCAGAGCGCAAGAGCGCGCCGCCCGCGAACGGCGGGCACGTTCGGCAGCGGAGGAGCTGACGCAGGGGACGACGCGCGTCCGCTTCGACCGCTCGATCCACGTTCCCGAGGACGAGATCTGCTTCTACGTCTACGACGCCCCCTCGGCCCGTGACGCTGAGGACGCTGCGCAGCGCGCCGGCCTCGATCCCATCCGCGTCGTCGAAGCCGTCTCGTCTGGAAAGGAGGAGGCATGACACGAAAATGGGTTTGGGCGCCTGTCGCTCTGGCCCTGGGCGGTGTGCTGTATGGCGGAATCGCCCTGGCAACGCCACCCCAGGGAGTTAGCAACCCCATCAACGTCCACGGAACGTTCGAAGGCATCGACGCCAAGGCGAAGACGGACATCGACCCCGGCACCGCGACCGACTTTTGGCAGGCCCGGATCGGCGCCAAGGGAGCCACGGACGTCTACGTCCTGGAGAACGTGATCGACCCGGGCGGAACGTTCGGCTGGCACAGCCATCCCGGGCCAAGCCTCGTGATCGTCAAGTCCGGCATGCTGTCGGTCTACCACGCTCCCGACTGCACGCCGCAGGACTTCGGGCCTGGCTCGCCACTCGGGTCGACATTCGTCGATCAGGGCCACGATCTCCACATGGTTCGCAACAACGGCGCCGTCGCGGCGGACGTGTACGTGGTCTCGTTCGTGCCCGCGGGCTTCCAGAGACGGATGAACGAGGACAATCCGAATCCGAGCGTTTGCCCCAACTGAGCCAGTCTGAGACGGGACGACGCCGAGAGCGGCCGCGAGGGCCGGCAAAGAGCCGGCCCTCGCGGCCCAAGAACGGACGTGTCATGGCGCCAGGTTGCG
Organism: Gaiellaceae bacterium; assembly: GCA_044870105.1. Lineage (GTDB taxonomy): Bacteria > Actinomycetota > Thermoleophilia > Gaiellales > Gaiellaceae > JBKPFU01. The sequence goes on from JBIOYJ010000008.1 coordinate 3,582, forward strand.
CGGGCGCGCCGCCTTGGTCTTCACCGCACCTCAGCGAATCGCGGGTCCCGAAGCTGGGCCTGACGCTCGACAAGTCGTCGCTTAACTCAACCTGATGGCCGCTACCGACAACCTCATGTGGTTTGCGCACTGACAAGTTCCGCCCATCATCCGCGCTGCGCGTCACAGTTCCCCGTCGGGGACGGCGCCGCGCCTGATGCTCGCGACCTGCTCGGGCGTGAAGGGTGGACGGGAGAGCTCCGCGCGCTGGTGGAAAGCGCAGAACAGGTGGACGATGTAGTGCATCCGCTGCTTCAAGTCCGACCAATCGCGCGCGCCGCAATCGTCGCGCGCCGGCGGGGCCGGCTCGAACCGCGCCAGAAGCTCGGTCAGCTCCGCGAAGGCAGGTTTGCGGAGCACCTCCGGGTACGCATCCGCCAGGTGATACCGCAGAACGAGCACTCGTTCGGGCAGCGACAGGACCATGAAGCACTCGCTGATCACCTCGCGAGCGACCTTGCTCGCGGTCCGCTGCGCGCCTGCCGCAATCGCGCCGACGGCCGCGGCGGCCGGACGTCGCACGGCCCCCCACCATCCCGCCGCTGAAGGAACGAGCGCCTCGAGCGCACGCTGCCCGAGATCCACCTGCGTGGCGTATGCGGCGTCGAGCGCCTCACGGATCTGAGGCTGCAGGCGCGTCTGCTCGTGGAGGCCGACCTCGAGGTTCGCGAGCACGGCGAGCTCCGCTCGCGCCTTCGGGTCGCCCTCGAGCCGCAGGCGCTCGTACCGCGCGAACGCCTGGCGGAGATAGCGCTGGCCGTCGGGTGGCTCGCCAGGTCGCAGTCCGTCGAGGAAGCGCTGGAACGCGGTGGGGTCGGTCGACGTGTCCGCAGGGCAGTCATGGAGGTAGCGCGCGAACTCGAGCCCGATCTCCTCGAACACCTTCCGGTTGCCCCGCGCAACGGCGTCGCTGGCCCGCTCGAACGCGTCGAACGGAGTGTGCAGCTCGGCTGTGAGGCGCCCGATGAAGGTCTCGCGCTGGAAGAGGCCGCGGCGCAGCAACCGCCGCCACGGCGTCGCGATCGGATGCAGCAGCCACCGGCCCGACCCGAGGCGGCGCCCGAGCTGCTCCAGCAGGTCTTCACCACGAATCGTTCGCCCTGCCTGGCGGGAGGCCCATGTCGCGTACGTGCACCAGTTCGCCCCCTCGCCGCTCCGGGCCGCAAGGGCGGCGGCCAGGCGCGAGTAGCAGTAGGTGATCTCGAGGTTGCGGATGATCGGATTGGCGATCGCCGCGATCCGGCGGACGTCGTCCGGGGTTGGGGCAGCGCTCGATCCGTTCGTCTCGGGTGCCACGGCGACAGCGTCTCACGCCGTAGGCCGAGCGGCTAACCGCCCGGGTCGCGCCAGTCGCGTGCCCAGATCGGCGGCGAATACGCCTCTCCGGGCCGTCCGCCCATGATCACGAGCATCGTCGGGGTCTCGAGTGCGACCGCTTCACGCCGGACACCCGGGCGCGCGAAGAGGACGTCCCCGGCTCCGAGCTCCACCTGCTCACCGTCGCAGACGAAGCGCGCGCGCCCCTCGACGACCAGGTAGAGCTCCTCCTGTTGCTCGCCCTCGCCGAGCTCGTCGTGCGGCACGACGAGCAGCTCGCCTTCGTGCGCGCGGAAGGCATTGACCCCGAACGACTCGACGCCGAAAAAGCCGCGCACATCGTGCGTGCTTCGGTTCTCGTGCGCGAACTGCTTCCCCGCGTCCGCCCAGCGCTCGAGGATGTGGGGTGCGCGCTGCGCCATCGCCTCCTGATACTCCTCACGCGATAAGCCTGGAGCCTCCGACGACGACGGGATGTCCTGCAGTCGCGTGGTCTTCCAGCGTCCTTCGCTCACGCCGTCCAGCCTATCCCGCTTCAGCGAGTTTTCAGCGTCTTTTCAGCGGCGCGGTTGACGATCGCCCCAATGTCAACAGCGAAGGAGGTCGTCATGCGCCGCAAGCTCCTTCTCGCCTGCATGTTCCTCGGGCAGGCGATCCTCTACCTGGGACTCGCGCCCCACGCGTTCGGGGCGACGTATCTCTTTGGAACGACCTATAAGACCGACACGACGTGGAGCCTCCCGGGCAGCCCGTACGTGCTGAAGGGGAACGTGACCGTGGATGCGGGCGCGACGCTCACGATCGACCCGGGCGTCGTCGTCAAGCTCGACGGGACGTACCGGCAGCTCAGCGTCAAGGGCAAGATCGTCGCGCGCGGGACGCCTACGCAGGGCATCTTGATCACCTCCGCCCAGGACGACTCGCAGCAGGCCGGAGGCGATACGAACGGCGACGGAACGGCCACGACTCCTGCTCCGGGTCAGTGGTACAACATCTGGCTCCAGGCGGGCGGATCCATCTTCGAGTACGCCGAGATCCGCTATGGAGCTCTCGGGTCCGGCGGGACGTACGGCTACGGCGCCGTGAACATCAGCGCCGGGACGTCGACCTTCAACAAGGTCTACATCCACGACAACCAGTACTCGGGCATCCGCGTGAACCCGTACCAAACTCCGTTCGCCGCCGCCGAGGTCACTGAGTCGATGATCTCGAAGAACGGAACCGGGCTCGCCGCGCTGAACGGCCGCATCCAGGTGACCGGCAGCCACATCGTCCAGAACAAGGACTACGGGCTGTTCTTCAATCTGGGCAACGACTACTCGAACCAGGCGTCCAGCGTGATCAACAACGAGATCGCGAAGAACGGCAAGTGGGGGATCGACATCTGGAACGGCACCAGCCTCCCGCTGTCGGCCTATCCCACCGGACACCGGAACAACATCCTCGGGAACAACGCGGCGACCAGCTACAACAAGCCGCAGCAGCTCCACCTGCTCAGCCGCACCTTTCGGGACATCGACTGGGAGAACAACTACTGGGGAGTCGAAGACGCTGGTCCGGTCAGGGCGATCTACTGTCCGGCCGCACCGTCCGACAAGAACATCATCCACCTGGTCTACGGAGACGACCCGAGCCTCACCGACACGAACGTGCCGCCCGGGCCGATCACATTCAAGACCTACCTGAAGGGGACGCCGGACGGCCGGAATATCGAGGCGTACTGCGGATCGGACGACGTCGACGGCTATCCCTTCTCCGCGAATCCATTCAGGATTCCGATCTTCGGCTTCACGCCGCTGACCCCCGCCGCCGAACAGTACGCCGCGACGGCCGCGTACCGACCGTTCCTCTTCTTTGACGAGGCGGAGCACTGGCAGCCCGTGACGCTCGACGCCTTCTTCAGCGAGGAGGATCCCCAGTTTCCGGAGTACCACGTGGGATTCCACTGGGCCTGCGCCGGGGACGTTTGCTGGCGCGCTCGCTCGACCGACGACCTCAACGGAGCCGACCGGGTCGACGTGGGACAGGTCGGCGACGATCCGCCCAGCGGCTGGCCTTCGCCTCGAGTGCTGGCTGGAACGTGCGAAAACGGTGGCTTCCTCGATTGCATCGGTGAGCCGTACGCAGGCATGTACTACAACCGCACCGTCGTCGGCACGACGCTGGACGCGCTGCGGAGCTACTGGGACTACTGGTGGTTCTACCGCTACAACGACTACACGGCCTCCCCGAGGGGCGGTGACCACGAAGGCGACTGGGAAGGAATGACGGTCGTCACCGGCGCCGAGAACCCGGACGGCACGGCGTCGAACGACGTGCTCTGGGTCGTGTACGCGGAGCACCAGATGCAGTTCCGCTACCTGCCGAACAACGTGACCTTCACCGGCCTGCATCCCCACGGGTTCCCGGCCGACGGCTCGCATGCCACGTACCCGTACCGCTGTAACAGCGACTTCCCTGGCGACACCTGCTGGCAAGACGCGAATCCGCTTCCGGAGGGCGACCACGGCGGGGAGGTTCCGGACGCGTTGAACTTCAGTTGCGGAGCCTGCGTCCTCCGCTTCCCCGAGACGGACGAGGCGGTCAACGATCCGACCGTCCCCCCGGCGGAGGGGAAGACGGGCTGGAACGCGCTGAACGTGCAGTACGGCGGTGCAGGCACCCCCGGCACCCAACCGCGCTACCTGCAGCCCTGGGTGGCCGACGAGATCCTGCAGCCAATGGCGGTCCGGTCGGCCGGCGCCACGACGTCGTCCGCGACGATCCACGAGGCTGACTGCGAGTCCTGGTTCGGTCCGGGCATCTCGGCGCTCGTCTGCGACGAGGGCCAGATGCAGCGTGCGCTCGACTACAACGCGTTCGGGCGCGCGCGTGGATCGCTCACGCTCCGCGCGCCGGCCGGCTCGAAGGTCGGCAGCACCGTTGGGCTCGTCCAGGTCCTCGGCCGTCCGCTGCGAAACGGCGACAAGGTCGAGCTCGTCGGCAAGGTTCCGGCGCGCGCGGAGATCCATCTTCGAGTGCTGACCGGAAAGAACCGGGTCGCCGTCGCCCGTTTCGCGCGGACCGGCCTGAAGAGCGGCACGCTTCGCATCAGCGTCGGCCGCCTGGGCAAGCGCGCGATCGTTCGCCTCGTGCGACCGAACGGTCGGGTGCTGAGTCCGAAGTCGCTGACCGTCCGGACGAGGTAGCGGCGCCCGCCGGACAAAGCCCGCGGGAGGTCACCGGCCTCCCGCGGGCTCGCCTGATTCCAAATTGCGGGAAACCTGGATCGAGACGCATCTTCAGATCACGGCCGCTCACGCCGATACGGACGAAGTGGATGCGGCACAGAATCCGTCCTGGCGCATCGGTGACATCCTGCTCACCGCCGGCCTGCTGACGCAGGAGCAGCTCCAGGCCGGGCTCGAAGAGCAGGCCCGAACCGGCCGGCGCCTCGGCGAAATCGTCGTGGAGCGGGGTTTCGTCTCCGGGCCTGCGCTCGCGAACGCGCTCGCCGAGCAGCACGGTGGAGTGCTCAAGACCGAATACGGGATGGCCACGGGATTCGGTGGTCGGATTCGCGCCTTGAAGCCGGTCGCGCAGCCTGAGCCGGCACCGTCCGCAGAGCCGGCGCCTCAGGCAGAACCGGCGGTTCAGGCAGAACCGGCGGTTCAGGCAGAGCCGGCGCCTCAGGCAGAACCGGCGCCTCAGGCAGAGCCAGCGCCTCAGGCAGAGCCGGCGCCTCAGGCAGAGCCGGCGCCTCAGGCAGAACCGCCTGTGCAGCTTCAGCAGCCCGAGCCCGTCCAGCCGGTCGCCGCTCCGACGCCCCCTGCGCCGGAGCCCGAGCCGGAGCCGCTTCCCGAGCCGTCGGCCGTTCCCGAGCCAGAACCTCAGTTTCCGCCGCCGAGCCCACCTCAACCGGAACCTCCGGTCGCCGCGGCGCCCGTGCCGCCCGCGCCGCCGCCTCAGTTCCAGCCCGAGCCTGCACCACCGGAGCCTGCGGCAGAGCCGCCCGCGCAACCCGAGCCGACGCCTCAGTTCGCGCCACCGCCTCCTCCACCCGAGCCGCAGCCCGCCCCGCCTCCCCCGGACCCTGCCCCCGAATCTCCTACCGAGCCTCAGCCCCAGTTCCAGGCTCCGCCGCCTCCCCCTGAGCCGGCGCCTGTCCCAGAACCCCCGGCGGCCCCCCAGCCGGAGGCTCAGGCGGCTCCAGCCCCCGACGCCGACAGCGAGCTTCACTCCCGGCTCGCCGCCAACGAGGCGCTGCTCCAAGGGCTCCGCGCGGCGCTCGCCGCTCAGGAGGCCGAAATGGCCGCTCTTCGCGGCGCTCTCCAGGCGCGGCCGGCCGAGACCGAGGCGCGCTACGACATCGTCCCGCAACAGGCCGTCGCTCCCGCCGAGGGCCTCGGGACCTATCTGCTGAGCGTGCCCACGTCGAACGGCTTCGTCCTCGTCGAGCGCCAGGGTGCGGTTCCGGAGCTCGGGACCGAGGTCGAGCTCCCGGATCAGCCGGGGGTCAAGTTCGTCGTCGCGAAGGTGGCGGCGCAGCCGCTCACCGGCCGTCCCTGCGCGTATCTCCAGCAGGCGTAGGCAGGGCGACTGCCCGGCCGCGAGCGGTTTTCAAGGCCGATTTGCGGGTAGGGTCCCGCCCCACGTGCCGCGCAGCGAGCCTTGGAAAAACCTTGCCCAGATGGACGTGCACTTTGCGCGCTCACGCCGGCGTGCGGCCGCGCGCCGCTCTGAGCCCCCGCAGCGCTCGAAGCTGAACTGGCAGACGGTTCGCATCGTTCTGCTCGCGTTGCTGATCTTCGCCTTCGTCGGCGAGTCGACGCGGCTGAAGATCTCGAACGCGCGATCGGCGGCCTCCGAGGAGCATGCCGTCGTCCCCTCGGCAGGGTGCAAGCTGCCGGTCGCGTACTACAAGGCCTTCGTCGCGGCCTCGCGTGACACCGGCCTTCCGGTCGCGTTGATTGCGGCGATTGCTTACGAGGAGTCGCGCTTCGATCCGTACGCGCGCTCGCACGCCGGCGCGCAGGGTCTGCTGCAGCTGATGCCCGGGACCGCACGGGAGCTCGCGGTCTCCACAGGCTCGCCCGCGGAGAACGTTCGGGGCGGTGCGCGCTATCTGCGGCAACTCCTGCGCCGCTTCGACGGGGATCTCGAGCTCGCTCTGGCGGCCTACAACGCCGGGCCGACGGCCGTCGAAAAAGCCGGCGCGGCGCCGAGCATGCAAACGCTGACGTACGTGAAGAACGTGCAGGCGCGGGCCGCCCGGCTCGCGGCCTGTCGCTCCTAACGGCTCGTTAGCTCTCTAGCTGGGCTCGCGCCGGTCGAGGAGTCGCTGGCGCCGCTCCGCCAGGGCGTCCGTGACGCCGCCCTCAGCCTCCTGCTCGCCGCCGTCGTCGAGCACGTCCTGGAGGATGACCTGCAGCTCGCGGAGGCCCATCTTCGCCTGCCGCCTGCGCTCTTCCAGCACGCGCGTCTCGTCGCGGATCGTCTCTTGCCAGCGACGGGAATCGCCCTCGATCTGCTTGGCGCGCTCCTGCGCGGTCTCGAGGATCGACTTCGCACGCTGCTCGGCCTCAGCAACGGCCGCGCGGGCTTCCTGCTCGGCCTCCTGGCGGTGCTTGGTGGCGTACGCCTCGACCGCAAGCCGCATGTCTCGGGCGTAATCCTGGGCTTCCTCGCGGAGCCGGCCGGCGTCGCGGGTCAGCTCGACGACCTTGGCGCGCCCGTCCTCCTCCGCGGAGCTGCGAATGCGGTCGGCTTCACGGCGCGCGTCGGCCACGATCCCCTCGGCTGCCTCCTCGGCGGCGCGCACGATGCCGGAGACGCGATCGCCGATGTCGGCGTGGGCGCTTTCCTGCTCCGAAGTCCGGTCTTCGCTCAGTTCGTTTTCGCTGGTGGTCTCGACCTCGCTCATGCTGGCTCCTCGCACTCGTCTCTCCCGGCTCCGGGGAGGCCAGCAAGTTAGTGCATCGAAGGGAGGGCCGCAAGCGCGAAGCTCGACTCTGCAGGGACTTTGGGCAATTCTGTCCGGGCCGGGCCCTAGCGTGAGGCCCGTGCAGGGCGATTACGCAAGGCGCGCCGCGGCGGAGTTCGTCGGGACGTTCGCGCTGATCTTCGTCGGCGCCGGCTCGATCTTGACCGCCGGCGCCGTCCGCGATCCCACGCTCGTCGGCGTCGCGCTCGCGCACGGTCTGACCATCGCGGTCATGGTCTCCGCGGTCGGGCACATCTCCGGAGGACACTTCAACCCGGCCGTGACGGTCGGCTTTCTGGTCACTCGCCGGATGGACCCCGTGCTCGCCCTCGTCTACTGGGTGACCCAGCTCGCCGCGGCAGCGGCGGGCGCGCTTCTGCTTTGGTGGATCTTCCCGGGCAACGTGGTCGACGCAGGCAAGCTCGGCGCACCGGTGCTGAACTCGGCGATCGGTTCGTGGGAAGGACTCGTGCTGGAGGGCATCCTGACCTTCCTCCTGGTCTGGGTGATCTTCGCGACAGCAGCGGACCCGCGCGGCACGTTCAAGTCGATCGCAGGCCTCGCGATCGGGCTCACGATCTCGCTGGACATCCTGATCGGCGGACCCATGACCGGCGCGGCGATGAACCCGGCGAGGGCGTTCGGCCCCGAGCTCGTGCACAACATCTGGAGCGACGCTTGGATCTGGTACGCGGGCCCACTCGTCGGTGGCGCGGTCGCCGCCCTCGCGTACGAATGGCTGTACCTGCGTCCGGTGCGTCCCGTGCCCGTGGGCCCGCCCGAGTCGGGTCTCGAAGAACCGCGCCCGGGCGAGACGGCCGCAACCTAAGGCTCCCGCACAGCCGTGGTACGTTCCGGCCGTGCTGCTCGCGCTGTCGACGGGGCACAAGCTCGGCCTTGGGATCGCGGGGGGAATCTTCGTCCTCTTCGCGGCCGTCTCCGCCGTGCTCATCCCCCGCTATCGGCCCGACTTTCCAGGACGACGCGGCCTGACGCCCTTCATCGTGCTCACCGTTTTCGTCTTCCTAGGGATGGTGTTCGCGGTCGAGGTCTTCGGTGCCGAAGAGGAGGAGAAGCCGGAGAAGGCCGAGGAGGCGGAGACCGGGACCTCTCCGGGCCCGCCGAGCGCCGGCACACCTCAGGCGATCAAGGTGAATGAAGTCGAGTTCAAGATCGAGCTTCCACGAAAGTCGTACAAACCGGGCAGCTACGTGTTCGACGTGCGGAACGCCGGCCAGATCGGGCACGACCTCACGGTGAAAGGCCCGGGCTCGGACAATGCGAAGACACCGCTGATCGATCCCGGCAAGAGCGCGAAGCTCCGGCTTGCCCTCCAGGCCGGAACCTACGAGCTTTATTGCTCCGTGCCGGGCCACAAGGACGCCGGCATGGATCTCAAGATCGCCGTTTCGTAGGCATCGGGGGAACCGGCGGTTCCCCCGTGCTCAAGCGGAGAGGGCGGGATTTGAACCCGCGACGGACCTTTCGGCCCGTACGCGATTTCCAGTCGCGCTCCTTAGACCGCTCGGACACCTCTCCGAGACCGTCAGGGTACCTCGGCCCGGTTTAGACGGCCACGCGGGCAAAGCCCGCGCGGCCTCCAGACGGCGCCGCCAAGGCGGCGCCTCGGACCGCTCGGACACCTCTCCGAGACCGTCAGGGTACCTCGGCCCGGGACCGCTCGGACACCTCTCCGAGACCGTCAGGCCCGGTTCAGACGGCCACGCGGGCACAAGCCCGCGCGGCCTCCGGACGGCGCCGCCAAGGCGGCGCCTCGGACCGCTCGGACACCTCTCCAGCCCGACCCAGGGGTACCGCACCTCACGTCTTCTTAGGTCAGCCGGACGTAGCAAACCGCGGGGTCGTGCGGAACGGTGGGGGCTCCGTCCACGATGATGTCGGCGCGCTCACGCGTGGAGTCCGCGCGGAAGTGCTCCTCCTCGGCGCGCAACCACTCGAGCCACGTCGCTCTCATGTGCTCACCGTCGCGCGCGACGCCGCGTTCGAGGCAGAGCTCTCGCGGAGTCTCCACCCACGCCGCGAGCGTGAGCAGGTCGGCTATCGCTCGCCGGGCTGCACTCACGCCCTCGATCACGACCACGGATCCCGCTGGTACGTCGTGCCACTCAGCGAGCCGGCGCTCATTCCAGTCGTAGCGCTGATATCGGGCGCCGCCGCCGACAAGGAGCGGTTGGAGGACCTGCTCGTCCAATCTCGGCCACCACTCCGCGGAGTTCTCCCACGACGCGAAATCGTCCGTGTGGACGACGGGCGCGCCGCCGAGCGCCAACGCGAGGCGCCGCGCGAACGTGCTCTTGCCCGAGCCGCCGTGACCATCGATCGCAACGAGCCGCGCCGGCGCATCCGCCGCAGCGGCGAGGATCCGCTCGGCGAGCGAGCGGAACGTCTCGATCTGGGCGCGGTCGCTATTCAGCGAGGGTCGAGGCCTTCAAGTGAGAAGCGGAGGGGGAGGGATTTGAACCCTCGTCGGACCTAACGGCCCGAAACGGTTTTCGAGACCGCCGCATTCGACCGCTCTGCCACCCCTCCGAGGGCGAAACCGGACGCACAGGGTAGCCGGAACCCCATCCATCCGCGTCGTCGATCCAGACGCCGCCGAAGGCGAGCTTTGCTCGCCGAGAGGCTCACCGACTGTCTCGGTGAGCCGCGAAAAAGGAGGGGGTTCGTGGGGGAACCATGGGTTCCCCCACGGTCCACGGAGAAGGAGGGATTCGAACCCTCGAGGCAGGGATTTTCCCCACCTAACGCCTTAGCAGGGCGCCGCCTTCAGCCACTCGGCCACTTCTCCGGGCGAAGCCAGGATAGCGCAGCGGTGGGTCGCCTTCTCGGGCGAAATCACCCTTTCAGGGGGGTGTCTCAGCCGTTCCAGGTGAGATCATGAGAGTTGCCGGCTCCCCCCTCTCATTACCCCGGCATCCGGCGTGGCTCGCTTCGACCTTTGGCCCTTCCCATCGAAGCGAGCTTCGCTGTATTTGGAGCTAAAAGCTCGCTTCAAATGGCCATACTGGGCCGGTGCGGATCGGCCGGCGGCGCGTCAACATCTCCAACCCCGACAAGATCTTCTTCCCCGAGCGCGGGCTGACGAAGCTCGATCTCGTCACGTACTACCTCGACGTCGCCCCGCACGCGCTCAACCACGTCCAGCGGCGTCCGATGCAAATGAAGCGCTACCCCGACGGCGTGGACGGGTTTTTCTTCTACCAGAAGCGCGTCCCCGAGCCACATCCCGACTGGCTGCCGACGGTTCACATCAAGTTTCCGAGCGGCCGCACCGCCGACTTCCCGGTCGCGAACGAGCCGGCCGCCCTCGCCTGGATCGTGAATCTCGGCTGCATCGAGTTGCACACCTGGCATGCGCGCGTGGACGACGTCGACCGGCCCGACTACCTGCTCATCGACCTCGATCCGAGTGAGGGGAACCCGTGGGAATTCGTGCGGGAAATCGCCATGGTCGTGAAGGACGTCATGGACGAGCTCGGCCTGGCGAGCTTTCCGAAGACGTCCGGCGCCACAGGTCTGCACATCCTGGCGCCGATCAGGCCGGAGCTCGGCTTTCCCGAGGTGCGTCGCTTCGCCAAGGCGCTCGCGCAGGAGGTCGAACGGCGGATCGACGACCAGGACGTGGCGACGACCACCTGGAAGGTGGCCGACCGGCGCGGAGTCTTCGTCGACTACGGCCAGAACTCGCGCGACCGGACGATCGCGTCGGCGTATTCGATCCGCCCGAGGTCTGATGCCCGCGCGTCGGCGCCGCTGTTGTGGAAGGAGGTTCCGCGGTCGGATCCTGCGAAGTTCACGCTCGAGACGATGCGCAGGCGGATCGACAAGGTCGGCGACCTCACGGCCGGGATGTGGCGGCGAAAGGTCAGCCTGATTCCGCGCTTCGAGCAGCTCGACCTCGAGCCTGCCGACCCGGACCTCGTCGAGCTGCCGCGCCGCGGCCGGGCGCAGCACTGGGAGAGCGATCAAGGAGCTTGGCGACGGTGAGATCGGTCTTGCGCCTGGGCGGGCGCACCTGCCGCCAGGTGCAGTCCTTCGGATCCTTGTCGGGGCGGAAGCGCAGGAACCGTGTCCCATGCCGGAAGCGGTTGCGCTCGAGCTTGTCGAAGCGAACTTCGACGACGAGTTCCGGCCGGACCGGATTCCAGTCGAGCTCCTTGCCGCGGGTCCAGCGGCTCTGGCCGCCCGGAACACGTTCGCCGCTGATGTAGCCCTCCTCGCGGAGCGGCGGCAGCAGTTCGTGCAGCTGCTTGCGCACGGCGGCCGGAAAGCCGGAGCAATGGCCGACGAAGTCGAGCCCACCTCCGGCGTCGTAGAGGCCGAGCAAGAGCGTCGAGATCTGGCCCTCGACCTTGTCGCTCCAGCGAAAGCCGACGATCACGCAGTCGGCGGTTCGGTACGGCTTCACCTTCACGACCCCGTCGCGCGAGCCCGGCAGGTAGGGGAGGCCCTTCCGCTTTGCGATCACGCCGTCCAGGCTCGCCTGCTCGAGCCGCCGCAGCCAGTCGCGGGCCTCGTCGATGTCGTCGCTGATCGGCGAGAGGCGGAAGCCCTTCGCCTTCCGCTCCAGCTCGGTGCGGCGCTTCTCCAGCGGCTGTTCGTGCACAAGCTTGCCCTTCCAGAGCAGGAGGTCGAAAGCGATGAACTGCGCCGGGATCTCGGCGGAGAGCTTGCGCACGCGGCTCTCGGCCGGGTGGAGGCGGAGCTGCATGGCGTCGAAGTCGAGGCGCCCGTCCTTTTCGATCACGATCTCGCCGTCGAGCGCGGACTGCGGCGGCAGCAGCTCGCCGAGCTCTCGCAGCTCGGGGAAGTAACGGAGCAGCGGCCGGGCGTTCCGGCTCCACAGCGCGAGCTCACCCTTGAGGTTCTCGAGCACGCCCCTGAAGCCGTCCCATTTCGGCTCGTAGCGCCAGCCGCGTCCCTCCGGCAGCTCGGCGACGAGCTCGGCTTCCATGGGCGGAAAGGGGAGGTTCTTAGGCGGCATTCCGACGCACCTTGCGCTGAGGCGGCTCCGGAAACCTCCGAACCGGACCGCCGCTTGGAAGGAGGGCGCTCGTGGGGGAACCAGGGGTTCCCCCACGCTCAAACGGAAGGTTTCGGGGCGGCACGAGAAGGGACATTAGTGGTCGTGGCCGAGCTCGACGGGGTCTGGCAGGTCCGGCGAACCGGCGGCCTGCTACCGCCGCTTCTGGGAATGGAGAAGCGCATCTCCGGCACCTCCGGCGAGACGAAGGTGGGCCCGCTTCCGGGCGCTCGTTTCGACGTCGTCGGACGGGAGCTGCGCTATCGCGGTCCGTTCCGCGGCCTCGTAGACGTGCTCGAGCCGAACGGCCACAACTTTCGCGGCCGGGCGACGTTTCGCGGCCGACCGTTCGGAACGTTCGAGATGTACCGAAAGGAGCCCTAGATGGCATCGCAGCCACTGAAGGAACAGCTGATCAAGCACATCGACGAGGCGCTCGCGATGGAGCAGAACGTCCTGCGCATGCTCGACGGGATGATCGACACGACCGAGGACGAGGAGATCAAGAGCGAGCTCCGCCATCACAAGCTCGAGACCGAGCAGCATGCCGACCGGATGCGCCAGCGGCTCGAGTCGCACGGCGAGTCGCCCTCGCTGGTCAAGGAGGCCGGCGGCGTCGTCGGCGCGCTGATGAAGAGCGTGGTCGACAAAGCCCGCGGAGAGAAGGCCGGCCGCAACGCACGTGACGGCTACGCGACCGAGCACCTCGAGATCGCGAGCTACCAGCTGCTCGAGCGGATCGCTCAGCGGGCGGGCGACGAGGAGACGGTCGAGGCCGCGCGACTCAATCGCAAGGACGAAGAGGCGATGGCGAAGAAGATCGAGGCCAGCTGGGAGAAGTTCGCCGAACTCTCCTTGAAGGAAGAGGGCGTAACCGCGTAGCGCAACCCGAACGCCACGGCGCAAGGTCTAATTTGCGCTGTGCGAAGAGTCGTCGTCACGGGGCTCGGGGCGGTTACGCCGCTCGGGAACGACATGCGCTCCACCTGGGAGCGTGCGCTCGCGGGGGAGAGCGGGATCGACTGGATCCGCTCGTTCGACGCCGCGGAGTTTCCCGTGCGCGTCGCGGCCGAGGTGAAGGACTTCGACGCGAGCGGAGTCGCCTCCCCGAAGGAGGTCCGGAAGCTCGATCGCAACGTTTTGCTCGCGCTGGGCGCGGCGAGGGAGGCGGTCGAGGACGCGAGCCTGAACGGCTTCGACCCGATGCGGGTGGGGATCGTCTTCGGCTCCGCGATCGGCGGGATCCTCGGGATCATGGAGCAGGGCGACGTGATGCGGGAGCGGGGGCCGGAGCGCGTCTCCCCGAATTTCCTGCCGAACGTCCTGGTCGACTCCGCGAGCGGCCAGCTGGCGATCTCGCTCGGCATCCGCGGTCCGAACTATGCGCCTGTGTCCGCCTGCGCGACCGGCTCGCACGCGGTGGGAGAGGGCGCCGAGCTGATCCGCCGCGGCGACGCCGACGCCGTCCTGGCCGGGGGCACGGAGGCGTGCATGCACCCGCTGATCCTGGCGGGGTTCATCGCCATGCGCGGCCTCGCGGCTGAAAACGAGCATCCGCCGCGGGCTTCACGGCCGTTCGACCTGACGCGCGCGGGGTTCGTGATGGGCGAGGGCGCGGGTGTGCTGGTGCTCGAGGAGTACGAGGCGGCGAAGAAGCGAGGCGCGAAGATCTACGCGGAGGTGCTCGCCTACGGCACCTCCAACGACGCACACCACATGGCGCAGCCCGAGCCCGAGGCCGTCGGCGTCGCCGAGATGATGCGCGCCGCGATCGCGCGCGCGGGCGTCAAGCCCGAGCAGGTCGGCTACATCAACGCGCACGGGACCTCGACCCCGCTCGGCGACGCGGCGGAGACGAAGGCGGTCAAGGACGTCTTCGGCGAGCACGCCTACAAGCTGGCGATCTCCTCGACGAAGTCGATGATGGGCCATTGCTTCGGCGCCGCGGGCGCGATCGAGGCGCAGATGTGCGTGCTCGCCCTGCACGAGGGCAAGCTGCCGCCGACGATCAATTACGAGCATCCGGATCCCGTCTGCGACCTCGATTACGTGCCGAACGAGGCGCGCGCGGCAGAGGTGGAAGTCGCGCTCTCGAACGCCATGGGCCTCGGCGGCCACAACGCCTGCGTGCTGCTGGGCCGCGCCTCCTAGTCGATCGTTTCCGGCATCAGTTCGTCCAGTGAGTCCAGGACGACGTCGGCGTCGGCGAGCGCTTCCTCTCCCGGCGGGAAGTGCAGGTTCGGGATCGCGATCACGCGCATTCCGGCCGCTTTGGCCGCCCGGATCCCGTTGTGCGAGTCCTCGATCGCGGCGCATCGCTCGGCGGGGACGCCCAGTCGCCGTGCCGCCTCCAGGTAGACGTCCGGCGCCGGCTTCCCCCGCTCCACCTCCTCGGAGGACACAGTCGCCCGAAAGAACTTGTCCAGACCCGACAGCTCGAGCGCGAGGTCGATCACCTCGCGGTTCGACGAGGAGGCGAGGCCGAGGGGCCAGCGCGCGGCCAATCGTTCGACCGCCTCTTCCGCGCCCGGAACCAGGGGAAGCTCCTGGCGATAGCTCGCCTCGAGTCGCCGCACGACTTCCGCTGAGATCTCCGCGGGCGATTCTGTCAAGCCGATCCGGTCGTGCATGTAGCGCGACCACTCCGGCGAGCTCATTCCCATCATGTCCCGCTGTGCGCCCGCATGCCAGCGGCCGCCACGCTCCCGCGCCAGCTCCTCGCGCACCTCGTCCCAGAGTTGCTCGCTGTCCAGAAGCAGCCCGTCGAGGTCGAAGATGACTCCTAGAACGTGCGAGCGCGCGGACTGGGTCACTGGCATCGCCGATCGGGGTTAACGGCCGCGTCACCATGTCGACGCGGCTTCTTAACCGGCATCGCAAGCGAATGCCTCGCACCGATCACAACGCGAGATAGCGCTGGTCGAAATAGACGAGCGGTTGCGCGGGCTCGCCGCGCTCGATCGACCGGACTTCGCCGACGAAGAAGGTGTGATCGCCCACCTCGTGCTCGCCCTGCCGCCGGCAGACGAGCCAGCCGAGGGAACCCTCCAGCAGCGGCGGCCCAGCGTCCTCCCGCACCCGGATCAATTCCCACAAGGCGATCGGAGGCACGCCGCGGGCGAAGTGCTGCGCGATCGCCTCCTGGCCCGCAGCGAGCAGGCTGACGCCGAACTCGTCCGCGCGCCGCAGCAGCTCGTGCAGCGCGGCCTGCCGCGAGACCGAGAACCCGACCAGCGGCGGCTCGAGCGACAGGGAGACGAGCGTGCCGACCGTCAATCCAATCCGCTCGCCCTCGACGTCCACCGTGACGACGGCCACACCGGCCGGAAAGCGGCGCATCAGCGCCCGCAGGTCCTCGCCGCTCGCCACGGCGGCGATGCTAGGTGAGGCCCGTTAGTGCTTGCGGCAGAGCCGGTCTGCACCGCGGACGCTGTCGAGCGTCGCGTTCATCTGCTGCTCGTAGGCAACCAGCTGCGGGTTGTTGCGGTTGTAGTTCGGCAGCCCGTTCCCCTGCCACATGATGTCCGGCGTCACGCCCGGGCCCTCGACCGTGATCCGGTACTTCTCACCGTTGCCGGCCGGGCGGATCCCGCCGCGATACCAGGGCGGAGCCGCGTAGCCGCCGGTGCGTGGGTTGCGCGGGAAGAAGCCGTAGCAGAAGACGCCCGTCGGCTTGTGCGCGACGAATGAGTTCTCGCGCCGCCAGCCTTTCCCGTAGCGCGAGTTGAACGTGTCCAGATAGAGCAGCCGGCCGTACTTGTCCGTGGGGTTCCCGTACCCCGTCGTTCCGAACCCGTACACGGGCTTCCCGGCGTAGGTCAGCCGGCCGAAGAGGTGATGGAAGCGCCCGCTGTAGACCCAGTCCGTCCAGACCTGGAGCTGCGCGATCGGCCCCCGCCAGTGCGAGAGGTGCACCCACCAGTGCTTCTGTGCAGGCAGCCAGGGGAGGAAGCCGAGATCGGGCAGCGCGGTCTGCCAGCCCTGCAGCGCCCAGTAGGTGCCGTCCGGCGCCTTGCACGCGGCCAGCAGCCACGGCAGCTCCGGGCCGTCGTACGGGCCGCAGGCATTGCGGAAGGTCTTCCAGACGTTCCGGCGGTACGTTCCCCAGCCGCCCGAGTAGTCCAGCCGGAACCTCACCTGGGGGACTGCGCGCGTCGGGGGTCGCGCATTGATCGCGCGCCACGCGAGCAGGTGGCGAACCTTGCCGAACTTGCCGTACGTGATCAGCGCCTGCCCCTTCGCATTGACGGCGAGCTTCGGCTTGCCGGCGCTCCGCTCGATGAACTGTGACGCCGACGCAGGCGCGGCCAGCGCCGCGGCAAGCGCGAGCGGTGCGAGGAATCTCAGCGAGCGCGCGAGCAAGAAGACCCTGGGGGGGTTCGGCCGCATCGGCCTGTAGATCGGAAGAGTAGCCTCGGTTTGCCTACCCTCAAAAGAGGGAGCGCGGTTTTACTCGCCGACCTCCTCGGCGAGCAGAGCGCACGCGAAGGATCGCCACGCGAGCTCGGCGTCTACGAGCTCGTCGAGCGCCGCGTCCACCGAGGGCAGCTCACCCGCGGCTTCTCGCAGCTCCTCGAGTCCGCGCGCCAGCGCCTCGCGGCGGCCCGGTTCGTCGAGATCGGCTGCGAGCGACGTGACCGCACGCCCGTCGAGAGCGAGCCCCTCATGCGGGTCGCCGCCCGCTGCCAGGAGGAGCATCGCGCGCCGCAGCGCGCCCCGCGTCTCGTCGGCGTCGAGCTCGACCGCTTGGCCCGCGACGAGCGCGAGTGCGGGCCGAACGTCGCCCGCGATCTGCTCGAGGGCCTCGAGCAAGGGACGGAGGGCGGGGCCGAGGCCCTGCCCTCCGCTGCTTCGCTTCGCTATGGGGTCGCGGGCCGCTCCACGACCGCGCGCTCCCTGGTTGTCAGGACGCCGAGCGCGATCATCCCCAGACCGAGGATGAAGTGGAGCCAGTCGTCGGCCCGGTCGAGCGGAATGAAGTTCGCTCCGCTGTCCTTGTCGATGATCAGTCCATAGAGCCAGATCGCGAGGTAGACGATGCCTCCGCCGATCAGGTACGTGTGCGCCCCCGTCCACGTTCGCGCGAGCGACAGGCCGACGAGGCCGAGCGCGATGTGGATGAGGTTGTGCAGGATGCTGATCTGGAACAGCCCGATCAGCTGGGCGTTGCCGTCGTGGCCGGCGAAGTCGAGCCCCCCGTACAGGTGCGTCGTGATCCCCGGAATGAATCCGGCGATCCCGACGATCAGGAACACCGCACCGACGAGGCCCGCAGCAAGCTGGACGAGCGATCGGTCCCCCGCCATTGGACGGTCCACCATTCACCCCTCCTATTCCGTTCTTTTGCGGCGGTTTTCCGCCGCTTCTCATGATAGGAGGGGTTTCGGTTTTAGGACATGCCGGCGGCGAGACGGCGTTCCGCCGGCAACCTGAGGAAGATGTCGACCACATCCGGGTCGAACTGCGTGCCGGCGCCTTCCCGCAGGCGCCGGCAGGCCTCGTCGAAGGAAAGACGCTTGCGGTACGGGCGGTCCGAGGTCATCGCGTGGAAGGCGTCGCAGACGAGGATGATGCGGGCCTCCAGGGGGATCTCCTCGCCGGTCTTGCCGTCGGGGTAGCCGCCGCCGTCGTAGTGCTCGTGGCACGAGCGGACGATCGCCCGCACATCCGCAAGCCGCTCGATCGGCGCCAGGATCTTCTCGCCCAGCTCGGGATGCATCTGGACGATCCTGCGCTCCTCCTCCGTGAGCGGACCGGGCTTCATCAGGATGCTCGCCGGGATGCCGATCTTCCCGATGTCGTGGAAAAGCGCGCCCAGCTCGAGCTGCTTGAGCGCCTTCCCCTCGATGCCCAGGACCGACCCCACCTGGAGGGCCATGTCAGTGATGCAGCGCGTGTGCGAGGAGGTGTACTCGTCGTTCGCCTCGAGCGCGTTGGCGAGGGCCTCGACCGTCGAGACGAAGGTGCTCTCGAGGCTCTCGAAGCTGCCGGCGTTCGCGATCGCGAGCTTGGCCTGGTGGGCGAGCCCGGCCAGGAGGTGGAGCTTCTGCTCGAGCGGAGAATCCTCCTCGTCCGGAAGCGCGGCCGCCAGGCAACAGAGGCGCCCGCCGTCGAGCTTCACCGGCGCGACGGCGAACCGCGCCCCGTCTCTCACGACAACGGTTCCCGCCGCTTCGCGTAGACGCTCGCCGTCGAGGACGAACGGCTCCGTGTGCTCGGAGAGATCGCCGAGCTGGTCCGCCGTGAACCGGAGCCGCGAGACGCGCTCCCGCTCCAGACCTTCGTAGCCCCATATCGCGGCCGGCGCCAAGTCGGCGTCGTCGTCCTGGAGCCACACCGAGGTCCGCGGCGAGCCGAGGATCCTGGCCGACTGCTCGACGACGCGCTGCAGGACCTCGGGCATGCCCTCGGCCGTCGAGAGCCCGCGGCCGAACTCCAGCAGGGCCTTCAGGTGCTCGGCCTCGCGGCGCTGGCTCTCGTACAGGCGCGCGTTCTCCAGAGCGACCGCCGCGTGGCCCGCCAGCACCTCGAGCAGCCGCACGTCGTCCTCGTCGAACTGGTCGGCGCCGAGCTTGGACATCACCACCACGCCGATGACTCGCGTTCCGTAGCAGAGCGGCGCGGCGACGAGCGATTCCTCGATCTTGTGTGTGCCTGGAATCAGGATGGCGTAGTCGCACTCGAGCGCGTTGCCGACGAGCACGGGCTCGCGGGTTGCCGCGGCTCGGCCCGTGATTCCGTCCCCGACCTTCGTTCTCGGCAGGTCGACCTGGGACTCGCCGCTCGTGGTCAGCTCGCCGCGGAAGGCGATCGGGACGATCTCGTCGCCCTCGACGACCGAGACGCGGCAGTTGTGGTAGTCGATCAGGAGCCGCAGCTCGTTCGCGATCACCTCGCCGATCTCGCGGACGTCGTTCAGCCGGTTGAGCTTGCCGGCCAGGCTCTGGAGCATCTTCAGGTGCGCGATCGAGCGGACGTCGCGGGCGGTGGCAAACGGGGATTCCGGGCGCTCGTCGGTCTCCTCGTCGAAGAGGACGATCTGATTCTTGCCGCGGGCCTTGGCCGTCATCATGGCCGCCTCCGCGCAGGCGATAAGCTCGCGCGGGTTCATCGCGTGGTCGGGGCCCTGCGCGACGCCGACGGAGACGGTGATCGCCCCCCCGGGGCCGAAGTCGGCCTCCTTGACGCGGTCGGCGAACCGGCTGCCGAGACCGACCGCGGCGGCGGCATCGCAGGAGGGCATGATCACGCCGAACTCCTCGCCCCCGAGCCGACAGACGACGTCGGAGGTGCGGACCGCCGACTTCATCAGCTCGGCCAGGTCGATCAGCACCTGGTCGCCGGTTCCGTGGCCGTGGATGTCGTTGACCTTCTTGAAGTCGTCGATGTCCAGCATCAGCACGCCGACCGCATCGTGTGCGCGGATCGCGCGCGTGAGCTCGGCGCGCAGGCGCTCGTGGAAGTAGCGGTGGTTGTAGAGCCCAGTCAGCGAGTCGGTCTGCGCCTGGTGCTCGAGCCGCGCGCGGATCTGCGCGTTGTCGAGCGCGAGCGCCGCGGCATCGCCGAACCGAATCGCCAGCTCGAGCTCGGCCTCTTCGAAGGAGGCGTCCTCGCCGAGGCGATAGATGTTCAGCGTCCCCTTGACCTTGTCGCGCGCGATCAGGGGCACGGTGATCAACGCCTCCGGCTCGTCCGGCGGCGTTCCGGGGACGATCTTCACGCGCGGGTCAAGGTGGGCCTGGTTCGTCAGCACGGGCTGGCGGTGCTGGGCGGCCCAGCCCGAGATTCCTTCGCCGAACTCGGAGCGGCTCCGCATGATCTCGTCGGCCCACTTGTCGCGCGCGAGCACGGGGACGAGCACGGTCTCCGCCTCGTCCGCCTGGTAGATCGAGAGCGTGTCGTAGGGGATCAGCTCGGCGAGCTGGTCCGCGATCCGATCGAGCAGCGAGTCGAGGCTTTGCTCGGAGAGGACGTCGTGGAAGATGTCCGCAAGGCGTTTGTAGGAGTCGAGGACGGCAGGGTCGCCCGGGCGTCCGTTGGTGGCGAGGTGCTCGACGGACGCGGTCGCAGCAGCAGATGTGTGTTGCCGCACGGGCACATTTTTTTCGAGAATCGGCGCCGCTTGACCCCCCGGACGGGGGATTCCGGGTTTCCGATCCCGCCTAGGGCAGCAGGTACGCGATCACAACCCCGATCAGGGCCGCGGCGCCGGCCGTCGCAATGAACGGCCGATACTCAGCCACGAACTGTGCGGCGCGCGGGTGGGGGATCGCGGTGCCCGGCAGCACGCCTACTCCCAGCAAGAGGATCGAGAACCCGATCACGGCGAGAACGAGGAGCGGGATGGCCTCGTGCGCCGGGAGGCCCGCCGTTAGGCCCGAACGGGACGGTTCGGCCTCAGACCGCTTTTCGGCCAAGACGCCTCCGCGTCCTTGCTCAGGACCCGCGCCCGGCACGGCGGTCGAGCGGCCGGAACTACCGATCGCTGGCCGAAAGATGCCCTCGAAGATGGTCGCAAGCGGCGGTCCGCAGACGTTCGCGCTCCGCGCGGCCGCCAGGCCGACGCGGGTGGGCCGCGCTTGGGTGATGACGACCACCATGCGGAGGACGCGGCGGCTGCCAGCTGTGCGCGCGTCGATCTGATAGGTCCCGGGAGCCAGTGTCCGGCCGTTGACGCGCCCCGCAAAGGCGACCGTGTTGCGGCCCGACCTGCCCGCGACGCGGAAGCTGCCGACACGGCGGCATGAGGGCCAAAGCTGGGTGACGGTGAACTTCACCAACCCGGCTCGCGAGAGGATGAAGACCAGCCTGGTCGCGCGCTGGGCCTTCGTGCCTCTCCGCGCGAGCCAGGGGCGACTTGACCGTAGTGCCGAGATCCGCGTTGCGGGTCCGGGGGAGCGTCCGGGTGCGGGGGCCGAGTTCGGCGTGCGCGTGGACGGCGTCGAGGCGGCGGCGGAGCCGTTCGTGCCGCCGGAGCCGCTCGAGCCGCCGGAGCCGCTCGAGCCGCCGCTGCTCGGACCAGTGACTCCCGGAATCGCTGGGAGCGCCGGTGGGGTCACCTGAGGGAGCGTCGGCGGCGGAGGCAGCGGCAAAGGCGACGGAGGCGGAGGAGGGGGTGGAGGGGGAGGAGGGGGAGGCGGCGGGGGTAGCGGCAGCGTCGGGACCGTGATCGTCGGCAGCGTGGTCGGCAGCGTGGGAAGCGAAACCGGTTCGGAGCTGAACGCCCGGCCGGCCCACAAACCGACGAGGGCGATCGACGCGGTCGTGATCAGCGCAATGCCGCTTCCGAGTCGTCGCACATCTTTTAAACCGCAATCTGCTTCCGCAGGTTGCGGCCCGTCGGCTAGGGGGTGGCGGTCTTGCTGCTCGTTGCGATCGGGATGCTGGTCGGGCTCGTCTCCTTCGGCCTGTAGATGGGCACGCCGTCGATGCGGGCGACGAGCCGGTAGTCGCGCTCCAGGACGGCGAGCGCCTTGTCCGTCCCGTCGAGCGCCGTCGGCGGCTGCATGCGGATCACCAGCGCCGGCGGCCGGTCCGCGAGCACCCGCTCCGCCACCAACGCCGCCCCCTTGATCGTCTGCAGGTTTCGAAGCCACATCCACCGCAGCGCCGGCTCGCGGTCGGCGAGGTAATAGAGGCTCGCCGAGGCCCACATGACGAGGATCCGCTGGTGCGGCCGGGTGTGACTCTTGACGTACTGGGCCACCGCCGCGTCGCGCAGCAGATGATGGTCTTTCGGCCAGAGCTTTTGGGCCTGCGCATGCCCGCTCATGAACCAGAGCGGAACGGTGAGCCCGACCGTCGCCGCGGTCACGACCGCAGTGGCAAGCCGCGGCCCGCGGCCGGGGCTGAGGACGATCCGCCTCAGCCCGAGCGCGCCGGCGATCGAGAGCGGCGCGACGAGCTGGATGTAGTAGTGGTTATGGAAGTTCCCGCCGGCGACAACCGCGAGGAGCGCGGTTCCGAGCCAGAGACGCAGCAGCAGCGGAGCACGGCGCCAACCGAGCCCGGCGAGTAGGCCAAGCAGCGCGAGCCCGGCGACGGCGTAAGGAAGCGAGAACGAAAACACGTGCAGCCGGCCCATGAACGACGCCCCGCTGACGAGCGAGTCGTTCTGGAGGCGGTAGCCGACGACCGCGAACCACCAATCGCTGAACGACGCCGCGCTCAGGGCGCCGATCAGCGCCGGCACGAAGGCGGTCCCGATGAGGAGGCCGGCCGGGCGTAGACCCCGTCGGCGTTCCGTGATCAACAGCAGGAGCACGGCTGCCAGACCCGCGTCGAAGGCCGCCTGGCGAATCATCACCGCGCATCCGGTGAGCAGGCCGGCGAGCACGAGCCAGCGCAGCCGGCGGTCGCGCAGGTAGCCGGTGAACGCGAGCAGGGAAAGCAGCGCCGGCACGGAGGCGAGCAGCTCGCCCGAGAGCGTGAAGCCTTCGATGAACGGGGAGGCGCCGGCCGTTGCCATCAACAGCCCCGCCGCGCACGCCGTTATCCTGCCGCGCGCAAGCCGAAGCGTGAGCAGCATCGTCGCGGCGACGGCGAGAACGGCCGCGATCGCCGCCGCCGCACGCATCGCCTCTGCCGAGCCGCCGAACACGAAATGGACAGCGCGAAAGATCAATATGAGACCTTGCGGGCGGTCGACCCAGGCGCCGTCGTAGAGGGTCCGGGAGCGAGCCCACAGGCGGGCGACCTCGCCATACCCCCCTTCGTCCGTCGTGAGCGGTACGCCCCAGAAAGGGATGCGGACCGCGACGGCGAGGCCGACGGCGGCCGCGGCGCCCGCGAATGGGGCCCACCACGGCCAGACCTTGACCTTCGCGTCGGGCTGCTGGCCGCCGGGGCGCTGGCCGTCTCGCTGAGCGTAGGGATTGCCGTTTCGGGACTGGACATCAAGCCGCACAGCTACCTGCTCGTGCTGCTCGCTCCCGCCCTCGTGATGCGACGGGGTCGTCGCTACCTGCTCGACTTCGTTCCCTTCGCGGCGCTGATCGTGCTCTACGCCCAGTGTCGCGGGATCGCGCATAGCCTCCGTCCCGACCCCTTCTACGCGCCGCAACTCGACGCGGAGAAGTTGCTGTTCGGCGGCGCCGTTCCCTCGGTCGAGCTCCAGGAGTGGTTCTGGAACGGGACGAAGCAGTGGTACGACCACATCGCGTACGTCGTCACCCGGCTGCACTTCATCGTCCCGCCGCTCCTTGCGTTCGTGTTGTGGGTCAGGCGCAGGGCGCTGTTTTACCGGTTCGCGGCGACGATGGTCGCGCTTTCGTACGCCGGAGCGCTGACTTTCCTGCTCTTTCCGGCCGCGCCGCCGTGGGCAGCGGGTGAAAAGGGCCTACTCGACGTGCAGAAGCTGCCGGTCGACGAGGTGGTGCCGAGCGCGACCGCGGGCGGCCTCGTCGACCCG
The DNA here is from genome assembly GCA_044870105.1 of Gaiellaceae bacterium. Taxonomy (GTDB): domain Bacteria; phylum Actinomycetota; class Thermoleophilia; order Gaiellales; family Gaiellaceae; genus JBKPFU01. Next base: position 27,354 of record JBIOYJ010000008.1, read on the forward strand.
AACCCGTACGCGGCGGTCCCGTCGTTGCACGCCGGTTACGCCTTCCTCTGCTTCCTGTTCGTCGCCGCCCTCTTGTGGCGAACGCGGTGGCGCTGGTGGGCTCTCGGGCTGGGAGCGATCTATCCGCTCGCGGAATCGGCGAGCGTCGTCTACACCGGGAACCACTACGTCGTCGATCTCGTGATCGGGTTCGCGTATGCCGCCGCGGCGCTGGCCGCGGTGACCTGGTTCTGGCGCCGGCGCGGTTGGCCTGAGTAGCCGTGTCCCGGGCGGGCCCGGCCGTGTGGTTCAACGCCGGGGTCAAGTTCCTCCTGCTCGGACTGCTGCTCGTGGCCGTGCTCTTCCCCGATCTCCCGCAATGGGAGGGGAAGGGCATGAACGTCCGGGCGGCGTTCTTTCCGCTCGCGACGCTGGTGATCCCCGCCATCTGGTGGTTCCGCGGCAGGCCCTCGCCGTACCCGCACGTCGTCGACGGCCTGATCGCGCTTCCGTTCCTCGTCGACGTGGCGGGCAACGCGCTCGACCTCTACGACCCGATCGAGTGGTTCGACGACCTCGCGCACGCCCTCAACTGGGTCTTTCTCGTGGCCGCGTTCACGGGTGTGCTGAGCGGCGTCGGGATCGGACGGCTGAACGCCTTCGCCCTGGGCGTCGGCTTCGGGGCGACCGCGGAGATCCTGTGGGAGCTGGCCGAGTACATGGTTCAGGAAAGCGGGACGGGCGGCCTGAACCTGACGTACGAGGACACGATCGGCGATCTCGTGCTTTCGTTCTCCGGCGGCGTCGTCGGAGCGCTGATCGTCGTGACGCTGCTCTGGGACAAAGGCGTTGCCGGCGGATTGTTCGGCGCGCGTTCGCGCTAGCGTAAGCCGAACGTTCGGCGAGGCTCTCCTCCGCGAGGGCTCGCCAGATCGCGCCGTCATGAGCAACGCGATTAGGCATTGGACGGTCCGCTACCGCGCGCACAACGGCCTGGGCCGCCCTGCGATCGTCGTCGTCCCGGCTGAGTACGGACCCGAGCGCCCAACGCCGCCGCTGCCGCTCGTGATCTCGCCTCACGGCCGCAACATCCGGGCGGTCACGAACGCCGGCTGGTGGCGCGACCTTCCCGGCCGGGGCGGGTTCGCCGTCATCTGTCCGGGCGGGATGGGTAGGCGGCTACCGCTGCATTCCTGGGGGTGGCGCGGACAGATCGGCGATCTGTCGCGCATGGCCGAGGTGGTACGCCGCACGCTCCCGTGGCTTCGCATCGACAGGCGCCGCGTCTACGCGGTCGGGGGAAGCATGGGCGGCCAGGAGACGCTGCTCTTGCTCGGACAGCACCCGCAGCTGCTGGCCGGCGCCGTCGCCTTCGACTCGGTGACGAACTTCTATCTGCGCTACGGCGAGTTCGCACGCCTTCGTGGCGGACGGGCGGTTCAGGCGCTCGCGCGCATGGAGGTCGGTGGAACGCCGCGGACGAACGCGCTGGGCTACACGCTCCGCAGCCCGAACCACTTCATCGGCCAGGTAGCGGAGTCGGGAGTACCCCTCCAGCTCTGGTGGAGTAATGCCGACCAGATCATCGACCAGAGCCGCCAGTCGGCTCAGTTCCACAAGGGCCTAATGAGGCTGCAGCCGCGGGGCCGCGTCGAGAAGGTGACCGGCTCGTGGGGCCACACGGCCGAGGCGTATTCGAACCTCGAGTTGCCCGCCGCGGTGAAATGGCTTGGCCTCGTCGAGCAGTAGCCTCCGCCGGCGCGCACGTTCGAGCGGCGGGGGTGGGATTCGAACCCACGGGCGCCCTTTCGGACGCCAACGGTTTTCAAGGTCTGCGGGAGAGGGCAGCTCCGCCCGGTTAAGCCGTTCGCGCCTCGGCTGATGTGTACGACGTCGGCTCAGGTCGGCTCAGGTGGGCAGAAGTTCGGGCAGAAGTTGCGTGTCCGGATGATGGCTTCTTGACCGCGCCTAAGTTCCTAAACGCGGACCAAGACCAGGACCCTCGACGAGCTGAGTAGGCAACACAGCCGCAGCGTCGAACTGCTGGCCGTGGACGAGCGAAGCGAGAGGGTCGCACGGCGCTTCGAGGTGCCCGTCTTGATCGCGGCCGCGCTGGTCATCCCCGTGATGGTGATCGAGCAGTCCGACTGGAGCGACGGTCGCCGCGTCCTTGAACTGGGTCATCTGGCTCGTCTTTCTGGCGGAGATCGTGACGCTCCTCGCCGTTGTGCCGCGTCGCGGCGAGTGGCTGCGCCGGCACCCACTCGAGCTCGCAATCGTCGTCCTGACGCCGCCGTTTCTTCCGGCGAGCCTCCAGGCCCTGCGGGTGTTCCGCCTCGCCCGACTCCTTCGGCTGGTTCGGCTTGCGCCGCTTGCTCGCCGCTTCTTCTCGCTTGAAGGCGTGCGTTACGCGGCGGTGCTCGCTCCACGTGGGACGGTGTCTGGTGGGCGGTCTCGACAATGACGACGGTCGGCTACGGGGACCTGTACCCGCACACCGACCTCGGCCGCTTGATCGCGATGGCGCTCATGCTCGTCGGGATCGGCTTCATTGCGATCCTGACCGCTGCGCTCGCGGAAAGGTTTGTGGTGAGCGAGGTGCGAGAGGAGACCGCCGAGGTGGTAGGGGAGGTTGAAGAGACCGAGGCGGTCGTGTTGCGCGAGCTGCGCGCGGTCACCGCTCAACTCCACGAACTTGAAACGAGAATCGAGCGGATGCGGGTGAGATGAGCTCGTTGGACAGATGAAAGCCCCTGCGCTCGCCATCGCCAGCTTTGTGCGACGGCGCGAAGGCGCAGCCTCGTCATCGGAAATCCTTGAGCGCTTCGGCATTGGCCACTCGACACTGCGCCGCCGCCGGGCGGAGCTGGCGAGCCTCGGCATCGTCTTTGTCGAGGACGGAAACCGCTCGTTGTATGCGACTCGGGAGCTCACCTACCAACTGCCGAGCAAGTGATTGCCATAAGCGGCGTTCCTTCGCCACCCGAGCATCGTGCCCCGCCCTGTCTTCCACAGCGTGACTACAGCGTGACCACAGCGTTTTCGTGAGCGAAGCAAGCGATCCGTTCGTGCTTCACTGAGCGCGTGCCTTCGCTTAACGGGCCGGCCGCAAGGCGGCGGTCTCGCCCGACCTAGCGGAGCGAATCCGCGCCGAGCACGCCGGCGGCAGCAGCCTCGGCGAGATCGCACGCCGCCTCAACGCGGACCGCGTGCCCACTGCGCAGGGAGGCCGACAGTGGTGGCCGTCGACGGTGCGCGACGTTTTCGCCCGGTCGGGTTCACCTGAGTCCTCGTAGTGGTTGCCTTACGCCGACGCGGTCATGCGTGAGGAACGCTGCCCAGGCAACGGCTAGGGCGTGAGAAAACGCTTGTCACCAAGCTCCTCCGCGTACGCGGGTGGACGACCATCCTTGTAGAGAAGCGGGTCGAAGCCCTCGCGTGCTCGGGTCAGGAACTGCGGAGGACGCGGGAAGGGGTCGTAGTACGGATTCCCGTGTCCACCAAAACGCACGAGACTGCCGTCGAACCAGGCCGCCGGATCGACATGCTCGACCAGGACGCGTCCCAAGGCCACTGGCTCAACCCGCCAGTCCGGCCCGCCAGGGATGTGCTCGCGGTGCCCCGCCGATAGCAGCTGTACGCCGAACGCATCTGGGACGAACTTGTCCTCATATGACCATCCGTCGCTGAACAACACGTTCATGTGTGGAACGTCCAGCCAGTCGCTCTGAAGCGACGTCCCGAGGATGGCGTCCATTCGACGAGAGCCTCGTTTGACGAAGCCGTAGACCGTCCACGGCGCCGACGCGCGCAGCGCCTCGGTCAGGCGCCTCACCGACGACCGCCAGTCCTCCTTGGCCGCCGCGCCACCCTCGATCAGTCCCGCCCGTCCGTACAAGCGTTTGACCGTGAACGTGCGGAAGCGATCAGGCGCGGCGGAGGTCAGGTAGACGACTCCGACTAAGCCAGCTGATTCGATCCCCTGGAGCACGTAGCGCACGATGTCGTCCTCTGCGCTCAGCGTCACGGGCGGCAGCAGGCCGACCTTCAGTGACAGCGGCAGGCCCGAGTCGTTGTCCCGGCACCAAGCGATGCCCACTTCGACCGCCTCTGCGAGCGCGTCTGCAGTGGGCTGCCAAAAGAGGTTGCCGGCGGGTGGTAGCGGTGCTCGCTCGCCCTCGAGCCGCAAGTGGCACTCGAAGAGGTTGACCAACTCGGGAATCTCGGGAACGCCTTCCGGCTCGTAGAGATCGAAGCGACCCTCAACGCCGCGCGCTCGGAGGCCATCGGCAATCCCCCGCAGCAGCCCCTCGAAGTCGTCTGGGCCCTCGTCGATCCGGAGCACGACCCCTTGCGGCGCGCGCGCGAAGGAGCAGTGACCGGTCCGGAACTCCTCCTCGCCCTCGCCTGCCGCGTCGGCCTTCGCCAGACGAGGTTGCATCACCTCGCTCGTGGCCTCGGCAAGCGCGTCGAAGGCCGTCTCCGGCGGAGCATCAGCAGTTAGCAGGAGGGCGATCGCTGGTTTCTTGACGTCCGCCTCTCGCTGCCGCCACGTCTCCCAGACGGTGTCTGCAACAAGCACCAAAGCTCTATTCGTCAGTATCGACCGATGCGAACCCTCGGGTGACTGTGAGACTCGGCAGGCCGTCTCTCAGCGCCGCCGCCAGCCTGGCGTTGTGACGCGGACTGTGGCGCGCCGCCGGAATACCGCATAACCAAGCCTAAGACCGCTCGTCTGCAAAACCGAGGGAGATCCCGAGCGAGCCGTTCATCGCCTAGCGCACGATCGGCTCGTCGCACACGCCGAAGACTCTTTCTCGCCGGCGACTCCGCGCAGTCGTCGGGAAGCTCGTTCGCGCGGGTTCGAGTCCCGGCGCTCGGGTCTTTTCAACATGAAAATTCCGCGCTGGCCGATTGTTGCGCCGACGATCGCCCCGGCAACGACGAGCTGCACCCATGCTCGCATGCCGCCTCGCCCGTGAAGGCCGGCGAACCGATGCGTCGGGAAGAGCTTCCGACCGCGCACACGCGGCAGTCGCAGGATGTGCTCGACGTCGGGGGCGGACGATGCCACGGCGCCGAGGACGGCCGGATCGAGCAGACCGCGAGCCGCCGCGATGGCCGCCAACAACGCGAGCCCCGAACCGATCTCGAAACGCCGCGAGGCGATGTCTTCGTGCGGGACAACGTCGCAAACGATATGGAGGAGCGGGCCCGCAGCCAACGCCCGCCTGCGCGAGCCGAGCAGCGCCCCGGCCGCCGCGCCGCTCGCGACATGCATCGACACGATCACGCGGGCTCAGTAAAGCCGCTCGCGCAACCTCTGCGAAGGTGCGGACGCGTCCGCCGCGACCACGTGAGCTGAACATTCGAATCGCGGGCGGAGTCGGGCGCGTGATCATCCCTACCGCAATGGAGGGTCACCGTTGTCATGTCTGGCGCGGATCGCGGCGTGGGCGTCGGCTTCCGCGCTTCGGATACGGAACACCGGGAGCCATCTTCGCGAAGCAGGTCGGGCAGACGCTGTGCGTCATCGGGACTCCAATGCCCATGGCGGCGACCTCGCCCTCGTGCTCCTCCCAAGAGTCGTTGACAGCCCGCCGCCCGCACCACGCGCAGACGGCGACGCGGCGTTCCTCGGGACCGCCGGGGCCGCTCGGCGATTGTTCGCGCCGCAGGATGGCTCCTCTGTCTCTTCCTCATGTTTCCTGTGGGCGACACGATCGTCAATCGGCCGCCTCTGCTACTCGGGGCGCACAGACCGAGCGACTGGGCCGCTCCCGGCGGACTGCGGCTATTGCGCGAGCCCAAGCGGGTTCTCGAGCAGCGAGAGCGGCAGGCCGGGCCATGCCCGCGCGCCGCGCGCCATGCCTCGAGGAGGCGCGCTCGCCGACACGGGAGAGGCGGCGCGCAGAAGTTACGATCATCGAGGCCGATGCGCTTCTACGGCATCGCTGACGACAAGCTTGGAGAGGCAACCGAGCTCTTCCCGACCCGGGAGGAGGCAGAGAGGTTTCTCGCCGACGTTCTTGCAGACGAGCCCGGGTGGGAGAGCCAGCTCAACGCGACGGTCGGCGTACTTATCGCGCCGACAATCGCGACGATCTCGGTCGCGCCCATCGCAGCGCGAAGCTAACCACCGCGCGCCAGTTGCGCGCCAGTGAGCGTCAGTCTCAGGCGGTCTCTAACGGCGAGCTTCAGCGCCTCTAGTGCGCGACCCACGGCGCGACGGCGGTGTTCGTCGTCTTCGCGCTGACAAAGACGATCTGCTCGGGCTGGAGCGTCATCCGGATATTCCCGCTTTTGACGATGAGCACGTTGTCGAAGTGAGTGAAGTTGCCGGTCGAGAGGTCGAGCACCTGCTCCTCGGTCTTCGCCAGCCAAGGCAGAAAGGCCGCAATGCCGCTGTTGCCCTCGTCGAAGAAGCTCGACAGACGGCGGAAGAGCTTCGGGAAGATCACGCCGCGTTCTTCAAGCTGAGTCTCGTTGGCAACGGCTAGGCCGTTGGTCGAGCGGTCGTCTTTCCAGATCCCTTGTTTCGCCGCGCGGGCAGCCTGGGCTGCTTCCGTGAAGGTGGCCCGGAGGCTGGCGAAAAGCGTGTCGTAGAAGAGCGGATAGGAGTTCCCGCTCTGAACCGATTTGTAATTGAGGCTCTTCTTGAGGAGCGCGGCCTTCAGCATCAGCTTCTCACCGTCGGCCGCTGACGGCTCGCCCGTGAAGGCGAAGGAAACCGGCCGCCCGTGCGCCTCGAGCGCGCGCGAGAGGATGTAGCCACGGCTGCCGTCGTGGAGAACCGGCGGCTTGACGGTCACATGGTCGGGCGGGCGGTATTCAACCGGATTCATGCCGAGCAAGCCGGTTAGGTAGTCGCGCGACTCGTCGGCCAGCGGACGCGGCTGGTGGTGTCCCTCGAAGTGCAGTTCGAGCGCATCGATCCCCTCGAAACGCAGCTGCGTCGAACCAATCGAGGTCAGCCGGTAGGGTTTATCGACCCGGTCGAGTTGATCGAGCAGGCGCGGTTTGTCCGGCTTGAACTGCATCGAATCGCCGTCGGGCTGAAAGCCGCTCGGCTTGCCCTGCGGCGTCTTGCCGACGAGGTGGAAGGAGCCGCTGATGATCAGGAAGGGAATGGCGGCCTTTCTTCACCACAACCCTACGCTGGCGGACGACAGCAGACAAGCGTCCGGTGATCGCGCCGCCCGACGGGCGGTCGGCGATACCGGAAAGGCGCTGCTTTGCGACGGTTTCGAGCGAGGTGAATGCCGACGGCTTATCTACGATTGGGCCAACGGTGGTTAGCGGCATGGCCGATCGCTCTAGCAATGAGAGCCCCTGCGCTCGCGATCGCCAGCTTTGTGGGCACGCGCGACGGCGCCGCCTCGTCGGCCGAAATCCTTGAGCGCTTCGACATCGGCCATTCGACCCTGCGCCGGCGGCGGCCCGAGTTGGCGCGGCTCGGCAACGACGAGCCCGTGTTCTGCCACCCGCGGACCGGAGGCGTCCTCGAGACAGCTACGCGAAAACGCTGCGGCTCGCGCTCAAGCGGGCGAAGATCACGGATTACGTCCGGCCGTTCCACGACGGCAGGCACACGAGCCTGACGAACGCGGCCGCGGCCGGAATGTCGCCGGCGGCGCTGATGGCGAAGGCGGGCCACAGCGACTTCAAGACGACACAGGGCTACATCGATCTGGCCGGCGAGACGTTCCGCGAGGAGGAGGAACTTCTCGACGCCAGGCTGTTCGGGCAGAAACTCGGGCAGAAGTAGCGGCCTCGTCGCCGAACCGGACAACGGAGAGCCCCGCCGCGGCGGGGCTTCTCCCTGCTCAGCCGCGAATCTAGCGGCGGGGGTGGGATTCGAACCCACGGGCGCCCTTTCGGCGCCAACGGTTTTCAAGACCGCCCCGTTCGACCGCTCCGGCACCCCGCCTAGGTCTGAATTGTCGCAGCGCTTTGGCGACTCCGCCTCCCCTCGGAGGACGAAAACGATGTCAAGGAGGGCGTTCACGGGGGAACCAGGGGGTTCCCCCGTGAGGAAGACCCGCCCCCGTTCGACTGCTCCGGCACCCCGCCTAGTCACCATCGTGGCACTGGCAGGAGTGCAAGGTTCGTGGCAAAACAAGACTGAGATGGCCGAACAGCACCAGCAGCTCGACGCCGCCTGGCAGGCGCTCAGCCAACGCGAGCGCCGCAGCGAGGAGGTCACGCGCGAGCGGATGGCCGAGCTCGAGGAGCGGAGCGCACGCGTCACCGCGCTCTGGGAAGACCTCTCCGAGCGCTCGGAGCAGCTCGCGTCGCGGGAAACCGCTCTCGGCGAGCGCGAGGGTCGCCTCGCCGAGGCGGGCGACGGGCTCGATCGCCGCGAGCGCGAGCTGCGCGAGTCCGAGCAGCGCGTCGAGGCGGCCGAGCGCCGGCTGGCCGAGGTCGAGCGGCGTGAGTCGAAAGTCGACACGTTCGCCGCGGAGCTGGATGAGCGCGGCCGGTGGGTCGCGAAGGCGGAGGCAGATCTCGCGGAGCGCGAGAAATCCTTGGCCCGGCGCGAGACCGACGTCGCGCTACTGCAGACCGACGTTCAGGAGCGTGAAGGCGACGTCGCCGAGGTGGCACCCGTGCTGGCGCAACGCGAGGCCGAGCTGGCGGAGCTGGAGCGCAGGCTCGACGAGCGCGACCGCTCTGGAAGGAAGGCGGCCGAAGAGGCGAAGGAACGATTCACGGAGGCGGCCAAGCGCGACGAGGAGTCGCGCCGCCGCAGGGCGGAGCTCGACGCGCGCGAGCGTCGCGTTACGGCGCTCGAGCCGAGCCTCGACGCGCGGGCTGGGCGCCTGGCGGCCGCGGAGACCCGGCTCGCCACAGAGCGGCGCGAGCTCGCCGAGTCCAAGCGACAGGTCGAGGAGGCCTCGCGGCGGTTGGCCGGGCTTGAGGCGCGCGAAGCCAAGCTCGCCGAGCTGGCGTCCGAGCTGGCCGAGCGGGGGGAGATCCTCACCACTGCTGAGGCGAGGCTCGGCGACCGCGAGCGTGCAATCGCCGACGCGGAGCGGGAAGCCGAGCGGCGCCGCGCGGTCCTGGACGAGCGGGAGCGCGAGCTCGAACGCTACGACCAACGCCTCAATGTCCGCGACCAGATGCTCGAGGCGGCCGAGCAATCGTTCGGGGAACGACGGCGCGTCGTCGAGCTGGGCCGGCTCGAAGCAGAGCCGGAAACTACGGAAGCGGCCTGAGCTCGGCCGGCGCGCCGTAGTCGCGCAGCGCCGCCGGAACCTCGACGGAGCCGTCTTCGTGCTGGAAGTTCTCCAGCACCGCGAGCAACCAGCGATCGGTGGCTGCGGTCCCGTTGAGCGTATGCGCGGCCTCGGTGCCTCCGTCCGAGCGGAAGCGGATCTGAAGTCGGCGCGCCTGGTAGTCCGTGGTGTTCGACGTCGACGTGATCTCGCGGTAGCGCTCCTGGCTCGGGAACCACGCCTCGATGTCGTACTTGCGCGCGGCTGACGCGCCGAGGTCGCCCGCCGCCGTATCGGTGACCCGGTACGGGAGCCCGAGCTGCTGCACGAGATCCTCCTCGATCGCGAGCAGCCGCTCGTGCTCGGCCCAGGAATCCTCCGGGCGCGTGAACACGAACATCTCGACCTTGTCGAACTGGTGTACCCGGAACATGCCCCGCGTGTCGCGGCCGTGTGCGCCTGCCTCTCGTCTGAAGCACGTCGACCAGCCGGCATACCGAAGCGGCAGCTCCTCGAGGATCTCGCCGATGTGGAGCGCGGCGAGCGGGACCTCCGAGGTGCCGACGAGGAAGAGGCCGTCGCTCTCGATCTCGTAGATGTTCGACTTCTCGGTCGGGAAGAAGCCGGTTCCGTACATCGCTTCCTCGCGCACGAGCACTGGCGGCCGGACGGGGACGAAGCCTTCGCGAAGGACGCGCTCCAGGGCGAAGCGGAAGATGGCGAGCTCGACGAGGGCGGCCTCGCCGATGATGTAGCCGAAGCGCGTCCCGGAGATGCGCGCGGCGCGATCCATGTCGAAGCGTCCGAGCTCGAGATGGTCGCGTGGGCTCTCGAGCTTGGGCGGCTCGCCGACGCGCTTCACCTCCGCGGCGTCCTCCTCCTTGTCCCCGTCGGGGACGTCGGGATGCGGTGGGTTGGGAACGATCGACAGCAGCTCGTTACGGCGAGCCTCCGCCGCCGCGAGCTGGTCTTCCGCCGTGCGCAGCTCCTCCTTGACCTGCTTCAGCTCCTCGACCTGCTCGGGCGTCGGCTTGCCCTGAAGCTTCTGGCGCGACCGGAGCTCGTCGACGCGGGGGACGAGGTTCCGCCACTGTTCGTCGGCGCTCATCAACTCGTCGAACGCCTCGGCGGCGTCCTTGCGTGCGAGCGCCGCCCGAAAGGCGTCGGGGTCGTTGCGCGCCGCGCGGAGGTCGATCAAGCCTTGGTGGTCAGGAAGGCGACGAGGTCTGCGAGCTGCTTGTCGTTCAGCGACTGCCCGTAGTTCTTGGGCATGACGTCGGCGAAGCCGGATTCGACGTAGGCGCTCGGGTTCGCGATCGATTGCCGCACGAACTCCTCGAGCGTGCCCTGGTTCGCCTTCTTGGCGAGATCGGGAAGCTTGTCGAGATCGGGGCCGACCTTCCCGTTGCTGGACGCGGGTTTGTAGGTGTGGCAGCTGCCGCAGCCGTTGGCGGTGAACACCTGCTTGCCGGCGGCGGCGTTGCCTTTCACGGCCGCTGCTGTCGTGGTCGGGAGCGGTCCTTCGACCGGGCCGGTCGGCGCGACGACCCGTCCACCGCCGCAACCCGCGAGGGCGAGCGCGCCGAATGCGAGCAGGAGCGCGGGCCGTCGCATGGTCGGCGAGTCTACTCGACGGTGCCGCGGTTCCAGACGAAGACGGTGGCGGCCGCGACCGCGCCGAACCGGGCGATGTCGTACGCGCTGTCGTTGACGACGAGCGAGACTGCCAGCGCGGCCGCGAACGCGAGCAAGACGGCCGAGCGCGGCTGCTGGACGGCGGCCACGGCGACCGTGGCGAGCGACGCGAGAAAGACGACGATCTTGAAGCCCGTGTCCGTCACGCCCGCGTACGAGAGGTGGATGCGCCGGCCGAGGTCCCCAAGGAGTTTCCCCGGACCGCCGCCGACGGCGCGGGTTACGTGGCTCGAGCCGCCCGTCGCGGCGTCGAGGCCGACCAATGCGAAGCAGGCGGCGATTACGGCAGCGGCGGCGACGGCAACCCGTCGCCACGTCAATCGGTCGCGCAGGAGAAGCAGCGCGAGAACGGCGAAGCCGGCGGCGAAGACTACGATGCCGCCGCCGTCGGCCCCGGTCTTGCTCCAACCGACGAGCAGGAGCGAGAGCAAGGCGACCGCCGGCAGGAGCCGCGTTCCGAGCAGCGCGCCGCAGGCGAGTGCGCCCGGAAGCAGGAGCGTCTCGACCTGGTTCGTGATCCCGTAGAAGCGTCCGCCCCCGTCGGGGTGAGGCCCGATCGCCGCGAGCGAGATTGTCTCCGGGGAGGTCGCCAGGGCGATCCCGTAGGTGGCGAGCAGCCCGGCGAGCGCGAGCCCCAGTCGAGCGGAGGTCCGGCCGAGATACGCGAGGCCGAGGGCGAGGACGAGCGCCACGCCACCGACGGTCGTCACCGTGGGGACGGTCTGATCGATCTCGACGGCCGACGCGGTCATCGTGGCGACGAGGAGCGAGGGGATGGAGAGCAACGCCGCGCGACCGAGCAACCTCGAGCGGCGCAGGCGGGCCAACGCGGCGAGCCCGAGCGCGAGCGCGATCAGCGTCCTGTCGGCCGGCTGGCGCGCGCCGTGGACATTATCGAGCCGACGGTCGAGCTCCCGGAGCTCACGGGCGGCGTCCCTGCTCGGACGGGACTCGATCACCGGGTCCTTGCCGCGTTCGAGCGCCTGCACGGTCGGCGCGATGTCCGCGATCGAGACGAGGCCGCGCAGGCGGGTGTGGCTCGAGACGAGGATTCCGCCGGAGTAGCCGGGGCCGTTGATGACGATCGGGTAGCGGACGACGTTGTGGTGGTTTCCAGGCGGCGGCAACGTGAGGAGGATGGTTATGTCGCCGGGCGGGCCGCCGAGCCGAATCTTCGGCTTGCCGCTCGGTTTGCCGCCGAGGAGTGCGTTCTCGACCTTTCCGCGGACGAGCGACGCGAGCGCGCTCTGCCTCGATACCCTCGCGCCTGCGCCGGGGACCATGAGACCGATCGCCCCGGATTGGGCGGCCTCGTCGAGCGAAAGCTCCGACGCAACCATGACCGCGACACGGTGGCTAGCCGGAGCCGCCGCCGGAGCAAGCGTCAGGGCCCCGAGGGCGACGGCTAGAATTGCCTGAGTTCCCCGGGTCTTCAAGGAGAGCGATTCTCGTATGAAACGCAAGGCTTTCGGTCGCGACAGAGGATTGTCGGCGCGCATGCTGCTGACCGGCTCGCTGCTCGGCCTGCTGTATGTCATCTTCGCCGTCGTCCTCTTCCAGGTCTTGAGCGTGGGCCTCGTCCCGATGCTGCTGATCGTGATCGGGCTGGCGCTGTTCCAGTACTACACGTCGGACAAGCTGGCGCTGAAGGCCTCGGGCGCCAAGATCGTCGAGCGCGACGACGCACCCGAGCTGCACGACATGGTCGAGCGCCTGTGCGCGATGGCCGACCTGCCGAAGCCGCGCGTCGCCGTGATCGACACCGAGGTGCCGAACGCCTTCGCGACCGGCCGCAGCCCGAAGCACTCCGCGGTCGCGGTCACGACGGGGCTCTGGAACCGTCTCGAGCCGCAAGAGGTCGAGGGCGTCCTGGCGCACGAGCTCTCGCACATCGCGAACCGGGACGTCCTGGTCATGACGGTGTCGAGCTTCTTCGCAATGCTGGCCGGTCTCCTCACCCGCTGGATGTTCTGGACCGGCATGTTCGGGGGCGGCCGCGATCGTGACAGCAATGGCCCGCCGGTCTGGCTGATCGTGCTGCTCGTCTCGCTCGTGACCTACTTCCTCAGTCAGATCCTCATCCTCGCCATCTCCCGCTACCGCGAGTTCGCGGCCGACCGGGGGTCGGCGCTCCTGACGGGTGCGCCTGAGCACCTGATGAGCGCGCTCCAGAAGATCGCGAATGAGATGTTCCGGATCCCGTCGCGCGACCTGCGCGAGGTCGAGGCAATGAACGCGTTCTTCATCATCCCGACCAGCGTCAAGCAGCGCGCCACGACCCTCTTCTTGACCCATCCGCCGCTCGAGCAGCGGCTGGCCAGGCTCGCCGAGATCGCCCGCGAGATGGGCCGCCCGGTCGCCGTCTAAGGCGTTTGGGCCTCACCGACGTCCTCTTCGGCCGAAAGAAGCTGAAGGACGCCGCACGCGAGCGGCTCTTCGCGATCTCGACCGCGCGGGTGACGCTCCAAGCCGAGCTGGGGCTGAAGCCGGCCGAGTCGGCGGCCGTCGTGTTCAAGCCACTGTCGGCCGGAGAGTTCGTCCGGGCCGAGAACGAACTGCAACAGCTGCTAGACGCCGTCGCGCAGGAGTCCGGCTCGCGTGTCGAGCGGAAATCCGACGACTTCGGCTACGAGTGGCTCGTCGTCCACGATCGCGA
>JBIOYJ010000009.1:0-13992 GCA_044870105.1 Gaiellaceae bacterium
ACCCACCGCCGCCTGCTCGTCTCACAGTTCCACCGGGAGCTGACCGCGGAGGGCTACGGCGACCGCTTCACGGACGCGATCACGCGGGAGCAAACCCCGCCGCGCCGCAATCCGCTGACCGTCCAGACCTATGCCTGGTTCGCCCGCCACGTCGACGACGTCAACCGCGAGGGCTACCACCTCGTCATCTGCGACGAGGCGCACACCGCCCTCGGGGAGAAGACGAGCCGCGCCATCCGTAAGTTCCACGAGCCGATCTTCATCGGGATGACGGCGACCGAGCAGCTGATCGCGAAGCAGGTCTCCGACGTCTTCCCCGCCTCCGTTGACGAGCTTCCGCTCGGCGATGCGGCGCGCCGGGGCCTGATCGCGCCGCTTCGCTGTCTCCGCGTCCCGCCGGTGGCGGCGATCAACAACGTCCCCATCGTCGGCGGCGACTTCGAAGAGCGCGCTCTTGCCGCGGCACTCGACCACAAGGCGCTGAACCAGGCCGCAGCCAGCCTCTACCGCGACCGCTTCGACCAGACGCCGGGCATCGTCTACGCGGCGGGCGTCGACCACGCCTACAACCTGGCGAAGGAATTTCGGGCAGCCGGGCTGCGCGCCGAGGCCGTCTCGGGCCGCACGCCGCCCGTGCAACTCGCCGAGATGCTCGCGGCGTACGAACGCGGCGAGATCGACGTCCTGCTGAATGCGATGATCCTCGCGGAGGGCTGGAACTCGCCGCGCGCGACCGTGTGCATGCACCTCGCGCCGACGGCGAGCCGGCGGGTTTACCAGCAGCGGATCGGGCGGATCATGCGCACGCATCCCCGCAAGGAGGCGGGGATCGTTGTCGACTTCGTCCCCAAGGGCGCGACCCACAACGAGCGCGTGATCACGATCCATTCGCTCCTCGACGCCGACTTTTACCGCGAGGGCGCCCGGGTGACTCCCGCTCCGCGCCGCCGCCAGCAGCGGCGCGCCCGCCGAAAGCTCTCGCCCGCACCCTGGCTCGTGCCGGTCACCCCGGACGTGAAGCGGCGTCTGGCGGTGATCATGCGCGAGTGGCAGCGCGTCGATCCGCGCTTCCTGGACGAGGACGAGCAGCGCTACTGGGCCACCATCGCGGGCCGGAACATCCGCTACGACGAGCGTGTCGAGTTCGCGAAGAAGTTCACCGAGGGCGGCGCCAACAGGGCCGCCCTGGAGCAGTTCCTCTTCACCTGCGCGGCGGAGAACCCAAACCGTCGCCTCCGCCTGACCGCGCTCGCGGACCGCGTCGCGATGACCGTCGATCGCGCGAGCTTCGACGACTTGGTCACGCTCGTCACGCAGGCGCCGACCTGGGAGAAGGACCGCGCTCACGGCGTGCGCATCCTGCTGCGGGCGATCGGCGATGCGAAGCCGGACGCGCCCGAGCAGATCCTCTGGCGCTGGACGTGGCGGCTCGCGCGCGCGGTGCGCAAGACGCTCGACCGCAAGGCGAGCTCCGAGTTCCCGGAGGCCAAGCGTCTGCTCGGGGCGCTCGCGAACTCGCGCGGCCATCGGCACGAGGAAAATGCGGCCAAGCTCGTCAACGCTGCGCTCGAGCAGCCGCCGCACGTCGCGGCCGCGCTCCTGGCTTCCGCCGAGGGGTACACGCCGCGGGCGACAACGCTGCTCGAGGCGGCGCGAGAGCGCATCGGCACCGTCCACGAGGTCGCCGCCGCGCTCGCCGAGAATCTCCCGGCGCCGAAGCTCCCGAGCGGCCGCCGGCGCCGGCGCAGGCGGAGGAAGAAGAAGTCCGGCCAGGCGCAGCGCCAGGACCAGCAGCAGGCGCAGCGCCAGGACCAGCCGCAAGCCGAGGCCCCGGCGCGGGACGGCAAGCCCGCGCAGCGGCAAACCGCCGAGCCCGTAACGCCCGAATAGAGCTTCAAGCGCTCGGGCCTCGATCGCTCGATCGACCGGTCATTTCAGACGGACGCGCGAGCAAAGCCCGCTCGTCCTGACAACGGCGCCGCAAGCGGCACCTTGGGGACTACCCTGGGAGGGCGATGATCGTCCTGCTCGGAATCGCGTTTCTGGCCGGAGTCATCACGGCAATCTCGCCGTGCGTGCTGCCCGTGCTCCCGATCGTGCTCGCCGGGGGAGCGAGCGGCAGTCGGCGCCGACCCTACGCGATCATCGCGGGCCTGCTCGTCAGCTTCTCGGCCTCGATCCTGGTCGTCACCTGGGTGCTGGACGAGCTCGGCCTCCGCAAGGACCTGCTGCGCGATGTTTCGATCGGGCTCCTGTTCGTCATTGCGGCCACCCTGCTCTTCCCGCAGGTCGGCGCGCTCCTGGAACGGCCGCTGGCGCGACTCGCCCGCCGGCCGAGCGGCGACCTCGGCGGCGGCTTCGCGCTCGGGCTCGCGCTCGGCCTCGTGTTCGTGCCGTGCGGCGGCCCGGTCCTCGCGTATGTGACCACGAACGCGGCGAGCTTGGATCTCGGCGCGAAGACCGTTTCGCTCACGATCGCGTATGCGATCGGCGCCTCATTGGTGCTGCTAGCGGTCGCGATCGGCGGCCGGGCGGCTGCGGATCGACTGCGGTCACGTATCCGCATCCTCCGGCCCGCGCTCGGCGTGATCATTGCCGTCGCGGCGGTCTTGATCGCGTTGGATCTCGACAAGACCCTGCAGACGAAGCTGAGCGATTACACGGACTTCCTCCAGCGCCATACCGAGAAGACCGCGTACGCCCAGCGGAAGCTCGGCGGCAAGGGTAAGGCCGGGCGCTTCCGCGGAATCAGCGTGTGGCTGAACACGCCGGGAGGTAAGGCGCTGACTCAGGCCGACCTCAGCGGCAAGGTCGTGCTGGTCGACTTCTGGACCTACTCGTGCATCAACTGTCTCCGCACGCTCCCGCATCTGCGCGGTTGGGACCAGCAATACCGCTCCAAGGGGCTTGTGATCGTCGGCGTCCACACGCCCGAGTTTGCGTTCGAGCACGAAGTCTCGAACGTGCGCAAGGCGACGAAGAGGCTCGGCGTTCGCTACCCCGTCGCGATCGACAACGACTACAAGACCTGGGAAGCCTTCAACAATCAGTACTGGCCGGCGGATTACATCTTCGACCGGAGCGGGCGGCTGCGTCACCAGCATTTCGGGGAAGGGGAGTACGACGAGACCGAGCGGCTGATTCGCAAGCTGCTCGCCGAGCCGACGAACGAGCTGCCGGTGGCCTCACGGCTCGTCGATCCGACGCCGCAGCACCTGGCGACGCCGGAGACGTATCTCGGCTATGAGCACGGCCTGGAGCGGTATGCGGGCCTGCGCGCGTTTCCCGACGTGATGCGCCGCTACGCGATGCCGGGCGAGCTCGGCCAGAGCGAGTTCGGGTACGGCGGGGGGTGGCGCGTCGAGCCCGAGCGCATCGTGTCCGGAGACGACGCACGGCTGCGGCTGCGCTTCTTCGCCAAGGACGTGTTCCTCGTGCTCGGCGGGCGCGGCTCGGTCCAGATCTACCTCGATCGGAAGCTGATCAGAACCCAGCCGGTTGGCGGGCTCGACCGCCTCTACACCCTGCTGCGGGCGCCCGACGTGATCACAGGCGTGCTGGAGCTGCGCTTCACCCCAGGCATCTCGGCCTACGCCTTCACGTTCGGCTAGGCGCTACTGCTCGCGGGGGCCGGACTCTCCGTTCCCGGTCTCGCGCTCGCGCAGGTAGCGCGTGAGCTCCGCCGCGAGGGCGTCTCCGGACGGCAGATCCTCCTCGTCGATCGTGTCGGCGCGCCGCTCGAGCTCCTCGACGTAGGAAGCGGTCTCCGGATCGGACGCGACGGCCTCGCTGACCTGCTCCTCGTAGGTCTCCGCGGCCTGCTCCAGCTCGGAGGTGTCCAGCTCGAAGCCGAGCAGGCCCCCGAGTCGCTCGCAGAGCGAAAGCGCCGCGCGCGGGCTCGGCGTGAGCGAGACGTAGTGCGGCACGGCCGCCCAGAGGCTCGCCGACGGAACCTCGCCGGCGCGGCAGGCGTCGTGCAGGACGCCGACGATCCCCGTCGGCCCCTCGTAGCGAGAGGCGGTCAGCCCGAGCCGCTGGATCAGCTCCTCGTCGCTTGCGCTGCCCGTGACCGGCGAGTGGCGCGTGTGCGGAACGTCGGCAAGCAGCGCGCCGAGCGTGATCATCAGCTCGACGCCCAGGTCCTTGGCGAGCTCGACGACCAGGTTCGTGAAGGTGCGCCAGCGAAGGTTCGGCTCGATCCCGAGCAGGAGCACCGCGTCGCGGTCGAGCCCGTCGGGCCGGCAGTGATAGAAGCTCGTCTCCGGCCAGTCGATCTTGCGGGTGACCCCCTCGACGAGCGAGACGTGCGGCCTGCTGACCTGGAAGTCGAAGAAGCCCTCGGGCTCGATCTCGGCGAAGCGCTGTGCGCCCCAGGCCCGCGCCAGGTAGCCGGCGGCGAGCGACGCGGCCTGGGCGCCGTCGTTCCAGCCGCGGAACGCGGCGATCATCACCGGGCTCGTCAGCTCCGGCCGCCGCGAGACCCGTAGCTCGCTCTCTGCCATGTCACGCAGTCTAAGGAGGATTGACGAAACGCAGACTGTGCCGCCGGTGAGCGGCGTTCCGCAACCCTCCTACTAGGGGCGGGCGCGATACAGGATCGCCGCGAAAGCCACGGTCGCCGCCCACACGGTGCTCGCAAGCGTGACGTGGACGAGCACCAGCCACCACGGCAGGTGCGTCCAGTACTGGAGCTCACCGATTCCGACCTGCAACAGCAGGAGGCCCGCGACGAGCAGGCCCATCGCGAAAGGCATGCGGGCCTGCGCCCGCTGGGCCGCCAGGAAGCCGATCGTCAGCACGAGGCCGACGATGAACACGCCGACGCCGGCGGCGTGGATGTAGACGAGCGGCTCGAGCCGCCAGAGCCGGTCGACGTCGGCCGCGTCTCCCCCGCCCGAGTGCGGACCGCCGGCCGTCGCAAACGACCCTCCGACCACCGCCGCAAGACAGGCTCCGGCCACGATCAGCCCGAGTGCCCGCAGCTCTCTCGGTACGAGTGAACGCGCGGGCCGGAACGCCTCGAGCACCAGCACGACCGCGCCGCCGAGCAGGACGATCGAGAGCAGGAGGTGCGCCATCACGACCGGCCATTCCAGGTCGCTGGCGATCGCCAGCAAGCCGAGCGGCGCCTGCAGGACGGTTCCGGCGAACACCGCCGCCGCGAGCCGAACCGCCCAGCGGGGCAGGCCCGGAGTCCGCCAGGCGGCGATCGCGGTGACCAGCGCAAACAGGATGGTCAGACCGCCGAGCAGGCGGTTTCCGAACTCGATGTAGGAGTGGTAGTCCTTGGCCGGCAGAGGATGGCCGCGCTCGCAGCCCGGCCAGTGGCGGCAACCGAGACCGGAGTCCGTGAGCCGAACTGCTGCGCCGGTGGTCACGATCAGCCAGAGCGCCGCCAGCTGGACGAGCGCCACGAACAGGAACTGGGCCGGCGCGACCTCGAACGCAAGCAGCCGTCTACTCGAACGGCTCGAGGAGGGCTGGATATCCGTCTGCTCCATCAAAGGGCGTCGGTCTAGAGCCTAGAAAGAGTGGGCGATCGGCCGCGTTGAGCAGCACCGGCATCACGTCGGGGCCACGCAGTTGCCCGAGAATGCCGGCGGCGCAATCGAGCTCGCCGAAGCGTTCGACGGCGTCGGCGCGGACGCCCGGACCCGCCGCGACGAAGGGAACCGGATCGCCCGAATGGATCACGCTCGGCGACGCCGGCGTGCAGTGATCGCCGGTCACGCAGACGATCGCGCGCGACGCCAGCTCCTGAAGGCCCGCAAGGTCGCCGTCCAGCTCCTCGACCGCGCGCCGCTTCACCTGGGGGTCCTTCGTGTGGCCCGCCTCGTCGGCGCGCTTGTCGTGGACGTAGACGAAGGTATCGCCTCCGTCGAGGCGCTCGGCGATCAAGCCGAGATCGACGTTGACGCGCTCGACCGGCTCGAGGCCGACGCAGCGCCCAAGGCCGCGCAGGAACGCCGAGCCGGCCGCGAACCCGCCCCTGACGCCGTGACGCTCGAGAAAGCTCGGCACCGGACGCGGACGGCCGAACCACTTCAGCGTGATCACGTTGAAGCGCTCGCCCTCGAGCCGGCGCATAACCTCGCGTGTCCACTCCTCGCAAGCACGGGCCGTGCGTTCGGCCTCCTTGACGAGCGGCTGCGGACGCAGCATCGGGTACCACGCGCGAAAGAACGCGTCCGTATCGGTTACGCGCTCGTCGGCGCCGCCCGAGATCCGGACAACGGCCTCGCCGCGCCAGACATGCTCGAGCGAGAAGCTCAAGCCTTCGGCGTCGATCCCGTCGCAGCGCTCGACCAGACGTGCGGCCTCCTCGGCGTCCTGCTCGGGATCCGGACGGCCGACCAGCCACCAGCCGTCTTCCCTCCGCTCGGCCGGACGCAGCGCCGCGTAGGCGAAGACGTGCTCCTCGCTTGTCGCCTGCCCGCGGCCGAGCGCCTCGAAGACCGCGCGGCCCGGGAACTCATCGGGCCGGTAGCCGAACATCGACCAGTGGGCGACCTCGCTCGAGGGCGCGCGCCCGGGGCCGACCGCGTAGAGGACCCCGCACGATCCGCCCGCCGCGAGGCGGTCTAGGTTCGGCGTCCGCGCGGCCTCCACGGCCGTGCGCCCGCCGAGCGCATCGTGGGCGCGGTCGGCCAGCCCGTCGAGCAGCACGACGACGATTGGGTACACGCGGCGCAGGCTAACGGGCGAACGGCCGCCCGAAGGCGGCCGTTCGATACGGCGCTTTGAGACCCCCAGTCGTCAGCGCCGAACTGCGACGACGTTGCTGAAGCCCGCGAGGTAGCCCGGGCCGGCCTGGTTCACGGTCATGAAGATCCGGATCCGCGAGAGACGGCCTCGCGGGAGCCGGAGCGCGAAGATCCGGGCCGACCGCGTACCGAGCTTGAACTTCGCGATCTTCACCCACTCGCCGAAGCGGGTGAGTCGTTGCACGAAGACGAAGTGGCCGGCGTACGAGGTGGCTGCCTTCGCGCGGGTGAAGAACCTGCCGTCAGGCCGCTTCAGCAGCGAGAGGGCCGGCTGCACGCCGATCGTGAGCGTCTGGCTCTGCTTTCCGCTCCAGCGCGCCATGTAGAACGTGAGCACCTTCGGCGCGACGAAGACGCTCCAGGCACCGCCGGTCGTCGTGAGCACCCGGGTCAGCTCGCTGAACGAGCCCTGCGGGTACGGCTGCCAGAACAGGATGACTGTCTGGTTCGCCTCATGGCTCGAGACGACGCCGGCAAGAAGGATCCGCTGCCCGTATCGGATCACCCCGGCCGTCGCCGCGATCGAGACGCTCGGCGGCGGCCCGGTCACGACGACCCTGCCCGTGCGTGACGGGTAGAGACCGTCGTGGTAGCGATACGTGCCCGAGGCCGTGAATCGCTTGGTGTACGTCCTCCCGGGCGCGAGAATCGGCGACACGAAAGCGCCGTTGTTCGCGACCACCTGATGGCTCTTCGTATCCCGGTTCGTCCATTTGACGGAGTCACCGGTCTTGATCGTCACCCTCTGCGGCGAGAACCCCGTGCTCGTGATCCTCACGTTGGACGTCGCGGCCGCGACCGGCTGCGCCACGCCCAGCGCCAGCAGGACCACCAGCGAAAAGAGCAACTTGCGCATGGGTCGAACCCCCCTTTTCCTACCCCTGGTAAGAGTTCTGACGGCTCTTGTAGGGGGAAGTTGTGCGGCTTTTCCAGCCCTTTACACAGGAACGCGTTCGAGCCCTTTTAGGACTCGTGCGACCCCGGGCGGTACGAGTGATTCCCAGTCTCGGCCCTCGCGAATCGCCGCCCGAACATCCGCCCCGGACAGGACTTTTACCCTCCCTTCGTCCAGCACGACCACCTCGTAACCGGCATTCTGAAGGCGCTCGATCTTGGTTCCGCCCCACTCGGAGAAGAGGCGGATGTACTGCGTGACGCCCTCGGGCACGTATGCGGGCCAGAGCTCGGGCTCGTTGACCGGAAACGGGATCACGTGCACGCGCGCGAGGTCGAGACGCGCGTCCCGGGCCGCCGCCTTCACCATCAGCAGCCGCTCCACATAGGTCCAGGGGTTCGCCTGGGGCAAGTGCCGAGACGGATCGCTCTCTTCGGGCTTGATCCTCGTCGGGTCGGGGTTGGTGATCCCGACGAAGATTTCGTCGGAGCGCTCGGCGGCGCCGCGGAGATATTCGAGATGGCCGTTATGGAAGGGCTGGAACCTTCCGTGGATCATCCCCCGGCGGGGGCTCACTGGACGGTGACGCCCGAACCCTCTTCGACGTGTCCGATCCGGCGCAGGAAGAGGTGTCGTCCCTCGAACTGCGCCTCGAGCGAAGGTCCTTTCTCCTCCGGGATCGAGACCAGCAGCCCGCCGGCGGTTTGCGGGTCGTAGCCGAGGCCGACCACGGTCTCGGGAACGCCCGTCGCCACGCTGACGTTGCGGCCGGCGAACTCGCGGTTCCTGGGATCGCCGCTCGTGCGGATTCCGCGGCGAGCGATGTCGAGCGCGCCGTCGATCGCGGGCAACCGCTCCCATTCGAGCGCGAGGCGAACGCCGCTCCGTTCGGCCACCTCGTGGGCGTGGCCGAGGAGGCCGAAGCCGGTGACGTCGGTGACCGCGTTCGGCTCGAGCGGTCGGAGCACATCGGCGGCGTCGGCGTTGAGCGTCCGCATCCAGCCGATCGCCCGCTCGAGCTGCTGGGAGCCGGCGAATCCTTTCTTGTACCCGGTCATGATCATTCCCGTGCCGAGCGGCTTCGTCAGGAAGAGCGCGTCGCCCGGCCTGGCTCCGTTCTTGTGCCAGATGCCGTCTGGGCGGACGGTGCCAATGACGGCGAGCCCGTACTTCGGCTCCTCGTCGCGAATCGTGTGACCGCCGGCGAGGAGGCCGCCCGCCTCGCGCACCTGGGTGTCCGCGGCGGCGAAGATCTGCGCCAGCATCTCGATCGGCAGCTCCTCCGGAAAGGCGGCGATCGAGAGCGCGAGCAGCGGTGTGCCGCCCATGGCGAACACGTCGTTCAGGGCGTTCGTGGCGGCGATCGCGCCGTAGTCGGCCGGGTCGTCGACGACCGGCGGGAAGAAGTCGAGGGTGAAGATCAGGGCGCGCTCGTCGTCGAGGCGGTAGACCGCAGCGTCGTCGGCGGGCGCGAGGCCGACGAGCAGGTTCTCGGCCTCGACCGGAACGAAGCCGCGCAGGAGCTGCTCGAGCCTTGCTGCCGAGTATTTCGCCGCGCAACCGCCGCAAGAAGCGAGGTCGGTGAGTTTGACGGCCGAGGTCTCCGTGCTCATCAGTCGCGGGAACTGTAGGGGCGTTACGTCCCTTCGTCTACAGACGTCTGACGCGCGACAGATATTCCCGGTTTGCACCCAGAAAAGACGGCGGCGGCCGAAGCCGCCGCCGCTGTCAGGGGAGAGGAGGAGACAGAAAAGACTCCTCCTCGAATTCGTGCTTCGAGCTACGAAACCTTCTCGATCACAATTCCCCCGGAGTGCGGACAATCTTCCAGATCATGTAGAGGCCGAGCGCGCTCGCCAGCCCGAAGCCGACGATCGCGATCCAGTCGTTCACCTGCGCCATCAATGCCGACGCGAGCAGGAGCCCGACCACGATCAGTGCCGCGCCGACGCGGTTTGCTACCGAACGCAGGACATCCTCCAGGCCGTCGAGTCCCGTCGGGACGACGCCGACGCGGAGCGTCCCCGTCTCGAGCCGGTCGGCAATCTCGGCGAGCCGGCGTGGCAGCCGAGACAGCGACCCGAGTTGCGTGTAGAGGTAGGCGAGCAGCTCGTTCGGCTCGAGGCGACGCTCGGCGTCGACGAGCATCAGCTCCAGCGCCTCCTCCTCGAGCAGCGCGATCGGATCGAGCTTCGGGTCGAGCGTGCGCGCGATCGAGTCCGCCTGGGCCAGCGTCTTCCCAACGAGCGCGAAGCTCGGCGGGAGGCGGATGCCGTACTCCAGGCAGATGCGTTGAAGGTCGGCCAACGCCTCGCCGGCCCGGATCTCGGCCAGCGGCCGCCAGTGGTAGCGCGGCAGCTTGCGTCGCAGCTCGTGCACGAAGCCCGCCTCGTTCGAGGCGAGCGTCGTCAGCGACAGCGCGAGCAGCAGGTGAGCGACGTCGTCGGCGCGGTTCCTGGCGATCGCGAGCAGAAGGAGCGAGAGCGTCGCTCGGGTCTCGTCGTCGAGCCGGCCGAGCAGGCCGTAGTCGAGCAGCGCGAGGCGGCCGTCGTCGGTCAGGAAGACGTTCCCGCGGTGCGGGTCGGCGTGGTAGACGCCCTCGACGGTGACCTGGTGGATGTACGCGCGGAAGAACTCGCGCGCGAGCGTGGCCGCCCGCTCCGCGGGTAGGCCGTGTTCGGAGGTGACCTTGTCGCCCTTGATCCGCTCCAGCACGAGCACGCGCTCCGTGACGTGCGGCCGGATCGGGCGAGCGGTGGTCAGCGTGTCGTAATCGGCGATCAGGCCGGCGATCAGCTCGGCGTTGTGCGCTTCCTCGTTGAGGTCGAGCTCCGCGCGGAGGTGCACTTCGAGCTCGTCCGCGATCGCCTTCAGCTGCAGAAGCCGCGCTCGTTCCGAGCGCCCCTCGAAAAATCCGACCGTCGTCCGGAGGACGTCGAGATCGACCTCGACCTGCTCGAGGACGCCGGGTCGCCGAACCTTGACCACGACCTGCCGGCCGTCCGCGAGCAGAGCCGCGTGAATCTGGGCGATCGACGCGGTCGCGAGTGGTTCCTCTTCGATCCTGGCGAAGATGTCCCGACCGACGTCCGAACCGATCGTGCGCTCGATCTCGGCGAACGGCACGGTGGGGCCTTCGTCGACCAGCTTGCCGAGCTCTTCGATGTACTCGTCGGGCAGCAGGTCGGGCCGCGACGACAGGAGCTGGCCGAGCTTCTGATAGGTGGTGCCGAGCTCCTCGAGTGCGCGCCGGAATTGCTGAGCGCCCTCCCGTGTGGCAGGTCGATCGCCGACCACGCCGATCTCGCGCAGCACGCGCAGCAGGTGGCTGCGCCGCGCGACGCGCGTCACCTCGAGCGCGCGCCGGACGCGCTGGAACCGGTCTCCCACCGGCGTTTTTCCTACCCGAGGCGATCCGGCTTAACCCGTTGCCGGGCCAAGTAGCGCTCCAGAGCGTCCTCCTCGACGCGCAGGACCCTGCCCACGCGCACCGCCGGAAGGCCGCCCGAGTGGATCAGCCTGCGGACGGTCTCCGCATGAACGCCGAGGAGATTCGCGACCTCTTGGACGGTGTAGAGCCGTCCGCCGTTCGTGCCTGAAGGGGCCACCATCGACTGCATCGGCAGCCGCGATATCGGTCTGGATCCCTAGAGCAGTGTTTTACGGACGGCCGCCGCGAGCTCGCGAGCCGAGATCGATCCCTCGAACTTGGCCTTGATTCGTCCGTCCCGGCCGACGAGGAACGTCCACGGCTCGCTCTGCAGATTCCACTCGTCCATCCAGCGGTTGTAGCCAAGCCGCGGGTCGTTCTCGCGGAACACCTCGACGTGGATGAAGCGGATCGGCGTGCGCGCGAAGCGCTGCCGGACTGCGTCGACCACGTCGACCACCGGCCCGCAGGTGCGGCTCGTGCAGAACCGTGGCGTGGCGAACGTGACGACGAAGGGTCTGTGCGACGCAAGCGCACCGGCGACGGAGACGCGGAGCAGGTCGCGGTCCGGCGGCGTTGCCGTAGTGAGCGCTGAAACTGGGGCGTCGGAGAGGGTCGGTGTACGAGAGTGCGGGGCTCGAGACCCCACCGCGGGCGAGAAGCTCTTCGGCTTGACGTCGAAGACGGAGAGCGCCTGAATTTTCGCCCCTTCCGGCTCGGCGACGAGCCAGTAGCGACCCGCCTTGGCAACCCCGAACTTCGCCACGTAGATCTGCGAAACATCGCCGGCGGCCTCTTCGGAGCGGCCCGGCACCCCGATCGGCTCGAGCCGCGCCGTGGTCTCGGCGAACGGCTTCGTCATGCGCCCGCTTGCGACCCAGACGCGGGCGCGCGGTCGCTCGACCGGCTTGGCTTGTTCGGTCAGGACGAGAAAGGAGAAGCGGACTGTACCCGGGGCAAAGTCGGAATCGCCTTCGACGGCGGCGACGTCCGGGCCCGGGCGGTCGATGAGTGCATCCAGGGTGCCGGCGGAAGGCCTGACGCGATCGTGGGGGCCGCTTTTCGTCCCTCCGCAGCCCGACGCTGCGAGGAGCGCGGTGGCAAGGGCCGCGGTGAAGGCGCGCACAGTGCGAGTGTAGTCAGGGCAGAGCAAGCCCCAACCAGCCCGCGACGTCCCGGCTTCTACGCCGGACTAATGGCCGTCAGACCAAACGCCGCCGCCGAGCGCCTTCAGGCGGAAAACCGCCTGAGCGTAGAACACGATCACGCACAGCCATGCAGCGAGGAAGATGAGTCGCGCCTTCATTTCACCTCCTTCATCGGCCTAGAACCTCAGATCCTGTAGCGCTTCGGCGGCCGTCCGGTACAGGCGTGCCGCGGTTGCGTCGTCGCCTCGCCGGTCGGCGAGGTCGCCGAGGGCGACCCAGGCCGCCGCGCGATGGGCGACCGACTCGAGCCGTTCTGCGCTCAACTCGGCGTTGCGCAGGTGCCCGTCCGCCTCGTCGAGCTTTCCCTGCTCCATCAGCGCGCGGCCAAGCGTGAGCTGGGCGCCGCTGATCACGTGGAGCCAGTCGACGCGATCTCCGATCAGCTCGAGTGCGTGCTGTGAGTGCTGCTCGGCCTGCGTCCAGTCCTCGAGCTTCAGGTGCACCTGGGCCAGCGAGACCGCGGCGAGACTGGCGTCCTCGGTCGAGTCGTGGTCGATTGCGACGCTGAACGACGCCTTCAGGCAGTCGATCGCCTGCTCGGGCTTGTCGAGCATCAGGTTCAGGCCGCCGAGATCGTTCAGCAGGCGGCCCACGTTCCGCTCGTCGTTCAGCTGCTCGTAGTACGTCTTCGCCCGCTCGGCGTAGTTGCGCGCACGGACCCAGTGGCCCATCCGCTCCGCGACGAGAGATGCCTGCCAGTAGACGTTCGCCATCGTGCGCCGGTCGTCGAGAGCCTGGGCGAGCTCGAGCGCGCGCTCGACGTCTTCCCGGGCCGCCTCGAGGTCACGCTGGCGGCGGTAGCAACGCGAGCGCCAACCGAGGATGTCGGAGCGGAGAACGTCGCACGGAAGGCCGGAGCCCTCGGCGAGCGTCAGGGCCTCGCTGAAGAGGCCGACTGCGGTGGCAATGCTGGAAAGCTTGTAGCGGCAGACGCCGAGCCGGAAAAGCAAGTCAGCACGATCGACGTCTGAGAACTCGGGCCCGTCGGCCAGCGTCCGGGCGCGGTTGAGCAAGTCGCTCGCCTTCCGGAGCTCACCGCGCTCCATGCGCGCCCACGCCAGACCGGAGAGGCAGCGAACCTCGAGGTCGGCCGATCCGGTCGACAGCACGGCGGTGTGGACGTCTTCGTACGCCTCGACCGCCTCGTCGTAGTGATGCGCCTGCATGAGCGCATCCGAACGGGCGAGCAGAGCTTCGACCCGGCCCCGCTCGTCGGCCGAGATGCCGCGCTCGAGGAAGCTCGCGTCGACGCCGAGCCGCTGCGCGAGCCATTCGATCGTCTCGCGCGTGGGGCGGGTCTTGCCGCGCTCAATCTGGCTGACGTACTCCTTCGAGAACCGGTCGCCGGCGAGGTCTGTCTGCGTCAGGCCGGCCGACACTCGCAGCTGCCGCAGGCGCTCGCCGAGGCGCGTCGCGGCCGGCTTAGCCGTGCGGCGGGTGCGGGTGGTTGTCGAGGCGCGGTCCACAGACGGTTCTCGTGAAGTCAAGCTCATACTTGACTTGTATGCAAGGGGCACCTTGGTGCATCCCCCAAAAAGGGCATGTACACGCGAAAAACGGGGTCAAGCGGGCTGTTTGAGAATCACTTGATCGAGCTACTTGACGAGTTCGGGGGGCAGGTCTATAGTCAGTCCACCTTGCTGCCCAGCCGGACGCCAGGCTTGGGGGCAGGGGGCGCGCCAAGAGATGGCGACA
>JBIOYJ010000010.1:0-8535 GCA_044870105.1 Gaiellaceae bacterium
AGGCACGCGAGCGAGAGGGCATGATCGCGCACCGCGCCGACGTAATGTTCCGCCTGCCACACGCGGCCACGCTCGATGCACGCCCGTGCGTGCAGCGCATAGACGACGCCCCACCCGAAGATGTCCCCTGCGACCGGGGGCGTGGGAATGAAGAGGGCCCCCTGCGGCCGGCTGCGACCCTCGGACTCGACCGCAGCCGTCTCGCCGAAGAGAAGCTGGAATTGCGGCCCCGCGGGGCGGAACCCCGTCGCCGATGTCATGGAGAGGTCGAACTGCAGTGCGTCTGGCAGCAGGAATACGCGGTAGATGGCCGGCCCCGCTTCGAGGTCGACGAGCTGTATCGCGTCTAGCTCCTCGATGAGCGTGCGCGTCCAGCCGTCGAGAACGTGCGTGACCGGCACACCGTCCGCGATCCCGAAAGTGAGGTCCAAGTCGGAAAACGGGTCGCCGCTTCCGACAGCGAGCGAGCCCACAGCGGCTCCGGCGACGACGCGCTCGTCTTCCTCCGCGAGCTGGAGCATTCGCTCACGCAGCGCGTCTCGCTGTTCGACGGTGAACAAACTCGGCGATCCTAGCTCCGCCGAACTCGCGGGCCAGGATCCGTTCCAGAGCCGAAGGTGGGCGGAACCAGACATTGCGCAAACCAACTGAGGCTTTCGGCGGCGCCGCTCGACATCGCCTGAACATGCGCCTTCTTCGGCGCCTACCGACATCGCGCTCCCCTGCCCTGGGCCATGAGCACAGAAAGGGCGACCGCCTGGAGGTGGCCGCCCTGTAGCTCCTCGATATGCCTAGAGGTCGACCGTGAACCGGTAACAGCCGCTCTCGAGTACCGGAGCCGAACTGCCGACGTCGATCACGCGGAAGTTGATATCGAACTGCTTGCCGGTCGGCGCCGCGGCGAGATCACGGAACAAGTCCGCCCGGCCGGTGCCTCGGTCGTCGGTCGTGATCACCTGCGGAACGAGCCCCTTGCCGAGCGTCAGCCAGTCAGTCTCGACGCGCGGGCAGTTGCCGTCCAGCGTCGTGTCCACCGCGCGCTGAAGCCGGTACGCGTGGTTCGGCGCCAGGTCGCGTACCCATGTGTCGAGGTAAACGATCTTCGCCGTGTCGTTCGGCTGACGGAACTTGACGTGACCAAAGCCGCTGCCGCCGGTGATGTCCCGAAGGATGACCTCGATGTTGAAGGGTGGCGTCTCCGGTCCCCACGGCGGCTCGGCTTCGGCGCCGAATGCGAAGACCGACGCTGCCAACGCGGCGACGCCTAGCGTCACGGATGGGAGTGAACGCATGCCTCTTCGCCTCCTCTCGGTCGTCTTCAAGGACACGTTGGATCGCCGCGATCTCAGCTGCAATCGGTCATCTGACGTATTTCGTGCCGGCGCGCTACGAAGCGCTGCGGAATGCGGCGCTAACCGCGCCCGCGCGGCTGCGTACCCCGAGCTTGTCGTAGATGTGCTCGAGGTGCGTTCGGACAGTCGCCGGCGAGATGAAGAGGCGACCGCTGATCTGGCGGTTTGTCAGGCCCTGCGCAACCAGGCTGAGCACGTCCAACTCGCGCTCGGTCAAGGACGGCAGGTGCGGCCGGCGCTCCCACCGCGCGCGCAGGCGGGCAAGGTGCGGGCGGAGGAGTGAGAGGAACGAACGGTCGCGTTCGTCGAAGTCAGGGCCCGGCCCTCGCTCGAGCTCGAAGTAGCGCGCGTGGCCGGGAGGCGCCGGCAGCCACAGCTTGAGCTCGCGCTCGCGGCCTAACGGCCGCATCACGGACACGTAGAACGGGCTCTTCCGGAAACGCGCGTCCGAGACCACATCGCTGATCCTCAGCGGCTCGACCTCGACCGAGGCGGCGTGGTCGACGTCGCGCAGCGGGTACGAGCCGCAGGTAGCCGCGAGCGCCTCGTCGACCCACGGGGATTCGTCTCCACCGCGCGCTACTCGGATGGAGTCGCGGTCGCCGAAACGCCACTCGACGTACGCCGCCTCGTCGGCGGGGATTGCCGCCACGATCGCGTCGACCGTCTCGATCCCGAAAGCTGTTCCGTTCCCGCCTGCTGCCGCAGCGGCTACCACGGCGAGCGCGCGATGAACATCGCGCTCGCTGAGATCCTTCATGGGCAGACGATAGACAGTGGCCGACCGGACGACAAGGCAGCGCCGTTCGGGCACTGCGTGCGAAGTGGAGGCGGCGGGAATCGAACCCGCGCAAGGTTCCCCCGGCCCTTCCGTACTTGATGGCGATCTTCGCGTGATACCGAACCCTTCCTTCAGCGACCGGTAGCCGCGGGACGTCCTCGTGCGGCTCCTACCGCGTCCCGGCGGTGACGGGAACGGGACTCGCCCGGTGCACGGCCGCTCCTTGTGCCGCTCCGAACAACCGGATTCAATCTGCTGGTGATTCGTTCCGGTCAGGTGGTCTCCGCGCTCGCAGCCGCCGCTCGCAACGACAACGTCCGGCGGGTACAGCTTGCATGGGGCGCGGCGATCGCGGCCGAGTGGGCTCACTTCGTGGCACTCGGAGTGTTCGCATACGAGCACGGCGGTACTTCTGCGGTTGGGCTGGCCGGTCTCATCCGCCTTCTGCCTGCGGCGGCGGTTGCGCCGTTAGCCGCTTCCCTGGGCGACCGATTCCGCCGCGAGCGCTTCCTGCTTTCCATGGCTGTCGTGGGGGCCGCGGCCCTTGCAGCGTCGGCAGCGGCGGCTTTCGCCGACGCCGAGTTCTTCGTCTACGCGTTCGCCGGGCTCGTCGGCGTTTCCTCGACCCTCATCCGGCCGGCATTGCAGGCGCTGTTGCCGTCACTGGCACGAACGCCCGAGGAGCTCATCGCATCCAACGGGGCGACTTCGACCGTCGAAAGCATCGGCACCCTTATTGGCCCACTGCTGGCGGGCGTTCTCGTCTCGCTCGGAGACATCGGCGTCGTCTTCGCCGTCGGCGGCGGACTGCTCGTCGCGTCAGCCGCATCTCTTGCGCGGGTGCGAGTCGAGGGCCGGATCAGGCTCACCGCGGCGTCGGAGGACGAGACCGCTCCCGGGAGGGTCCTGGCCGGCTTCGAGGCAATTGCGCGCGCACCCCACGCTCCGCTGATCGTCGCGCTCGGTGTCGCGCAAGCTTTCGTCCGTGGCTGCCTGAACGTGCTGATCGTCGTCGCCGTCTTTCGTGTTCTTCACGGAAGCGCGAGCCAGGTCGGCTATCTGACCGCGGCGATCGGCATCGGAGGGCTGCTCGGCGCGTTCGGAGCGATGACGCTCAAAGGCAGACGCCTCGCCGTTCCATTCGGGCTTGCGCTTGTGCTGTGGGGGTTGCCAATCGCGCTCATCGCCCCGCGACCCGCGTTCGCGGCCGCTGCTGTCTTGCTCGCGATCGTCGGGGCTGCGAACAGCGTCGAGGACGTGGCGCTCTTCACTCTCCTCCAGCGGATCATTCCCGATCACGTGCTCACCCGCGCCCTGGGCGTCTTCTGGGGGATTGCCATGGGTGCCGTCGCAGTCGGCTCAATCGTTGCGCCGCTGATCGTCGAGGCAATCGGACCGCGGCCTGCGCTGATCGCCGTCGGTTCGATCCTGCCAGTGCTGACGCTCGCGAGCTACCGCCGTCTCCGCGAGCTCGACCGAACGGTCGTCCCCGCGCCTGAGCTCGAGCTCATAGAACGCGTGCCGATGTTCGCGCCACTCTCGATCGCCACCAAGGAGCGCGTTGCCGCAAACCTCATTCGGGTTTCGGTCTCGGCGGGCGAGGTCGTCATCCGTGCGGGTCTCGCCGGCGACCGCTTCTACATCGTCGGCGAGGGCACGCTCGACATCGACCTCGGAGGCGCGCACGCGGCTGCACACGAGGGCGACTACTTCGGCGAGATCGCGCTTCTGCGAGACGTGCCGCGGACGGCGACCGTTACGGCTGTCGCCGACTCGCTGCTCTACGCGCTGGAACGCGACGCCTTCCTCGCCGCCGTGACCGGGCATTCCGCCGCGCGCACGGCCGGTCAGGAGGTGGTAGACGCACGGCTGGAGCGAAGCGGCGCGGGCGCCGGGCGGCAAGCTACGCCGCCTCCACTGCGCGATCGCGACGCGTAGCGCCACCATCAGGCGACCCTAGTCTCCTTGTAGTCACCGCGTGTCACATGTACCGGCTGCGTCGCGTGTGCCTATTCGCCTGACACGACCGCGGCGACCCGCCCGGGGAAATCCCCGGAAGGGGGGAGCAGTGGAGGCGGCGGGAATCGAACCCGCGTCCGCGGACGCCCCGAGTAGAACCTCTACAAGCTTAGGCTGCCCTTGAAATTCGCCCGCCGACCGGTTGACAGCCGACCTACCGCCGGGCTAGCCATCCTTTGGTGTCGCGCCTCAGGCGATTGGCTCTCCGTCGGCGCCCAGCCCGTTCGTTGATGCCGCTACCCGAGCCACGGGCCCAGCTCGGAGCGACACGTCACCTAACCGAAGTTAGGCAGCGAGTGCGAGGTTGTCTTCCGCACTTACGTTGGTTCCCGGTTGTTTTACGAGGCCGACCGGGGACCTCGGCTTGCAGCTCTACCGGAGAATCGACCACGTCGAAACCAGGTCGCCCCCGTATGTTCAAGCCAAATTGTAGCCTCGATCCATGAGATCGCCTGTCCCGCCGATCATCTCCGAGCGGCTCGAGCTCGTCTCGCTGACGCCCGCTTTCATCGAGGCGGTGCTCGCGGGCGCCGCCGCCGATGAATCGTTCCGGCCGCCCGACTGGTGGCCCGACGACCACGACCGCGGCTTCCTCTCGCTGCGGCTCCGGCAGATGCGCGACGACCCCGGGTACCAGGAGTGGTCGGTGCGCGCGGTCGTCCTGCCCAACGGCGATCGGCCGATGATCGGCCACGCCGGCTTCCACGGCCCGCCGGGTGTGAACGCAGTCAAGGCCCCAGACGCCGTCGAGCTCGGCTACACGATCTTCGAACCCTTCCGCGGTCGCGGCTACGCGACCGAGGCGGCTCGCGCGCTCATGGACTGGGCCTCTCAGGAGCACGGCATTAGACACTTCGTGGCCTCGGTCGGCCCCTGGAACGAGCCCTCGCTCGCGATGATGCGCCGCCTCGGCTTCGAGCAGACGGGCCGCCACTGGGACGAGGAAGACGGACTCGAGCTGGAGTTCGAGCTGCGGCTCAGCGACGGGCCTTGAACGCGCGCTCCATGTCGCGCTGGGCCTCGCGCCTCGCGATGTCGCGCCGCTTGTCGCGGTGCTCCTTCCCGCGCGCGAGCGCCAGCTCGACCTTCGCGCGGCCGTTCTTCCAGTAGAGCCGCGTGGGGACGAGCGTCAGGCCCTTCTCCTGCACTTTGCCGATCAGCGAGGAGATCTCCTTGCGGTGCAGCAGCAGCTTGCGATCGCGGTCGGGCTCGTGATTCTGGATGTTGCCGTGGCCGTACTCGGCGATGTGCGCCCCGATCAACCAGACCTCTCCGTCGCGCACGTCCGCATACGCCTGACGCAGCTCGACGCGACCATCGCGGAGAGATTTCACCTCCGTGCCGGTGAGGGCGATCCCCGCCTCGACGCGGTCGAGCAGGTGGTACTCGTGCCGTGCCTTGCGGTTATCGACGATCAGCTTTTCGGCCACGCGTTTGAGTGTAGGGACCGACCTCGATCTTGCCGTCGGTACGGTCGATCGACTCCACGCGTAGCTCGATCGGGTCGCCGAGCCGATAGGTGCCTCCCCCACGCCGCCCGACGAGTGCGGTGCCGAGGTCGTTGAGCTCGAAGTAGTCACCCGGCAGCCGCCTCGCCGGCAGGAAGCCCTCGAACACGTCGCCGAAACGTGCGAAGAGCCCGGAACCGATCAGGCCCGTGATCTCGCCCTCGAACGGCTCGTCCCAGCCGCGCTCGAACAGCACTGCCTCGAGCAGCCAGGCGAGGCAGAGGTCGTCGGCTCGAAACTCGACGTCCGCCGCAGCGCGCTCGCGCTCGGACGTGTGCTCGGCCAGCTCCGCGACCTCGCCGGCGGTCGCCTCGTCGCCCGCGCCGATCTCCCGCAGCAGCGCCCGGTGGCAGACGAGGTCGGGGTACCGCCGGATCGGAGAGGTGAAGTGGCAGTAAGCCGGGCTCGCCAAGCCCGAGTGGCCGAGGTTCTCCGGGTGGTAGCGCGCCTGCTTCAGCGAGCGCAGGACGAGCGCGGGAAAGGCTTCGCGCCCGCGGTCGGAGCGCGCGACGTAGTCGCTGATGCTCTCGCTCGTCGCCGCGGCGACCTCGGCGGCTGCACGCGGACTCAGTCGTTCGGCCTCGGGCGCCGGCGGTGTCGGGACGCCGAGATCGGCCAGCTTGGCGAGCAGGTGCATGACGGCCTGCGGATCGGGAGGCTCGTGCACGCGGAAGAGCGCCTCGCGCCGCCGGCCGGCGAGCAGGCTGGCCACGGCCTCGTTCGCCATGATCATCAGCTCCTCGATCAGCGCATGCGCGTGCGGCTCGGCCTCGACCCAGGCGCGCTCGACACCCCCGCGGCCGTCGAACGCGAATGCGATCTCCGTCGAGGAGATGCGCAGCGCGCCCCGGGCGAAGCGGCGGCGTCTCAGCTCGAGCGCGACCCGGTCGGCGAGCTGGAGCGCCTCGCCGACGTCCGGCTCTGTCCGCTCACGGCCGGCGAGGATCGACTCCGCGCGCTCGTAGGTCAGGCGGTCGCGGCTGCGAATGACCGAGCGGTAGAAGGCGGGCTCTCCCGGATCGAGGTTCCCGTCGAACGGCACCTCGACGGTGACGCAGAGCCGGTCCTCGTGCGGGCGCAGGCTGCAGAGATCGTCTGCGAGCTCGGGCGGCAGCATTGGTGCGACCCGTCCCGGAACGTAGACCGAAAGCGCCCGGTCGGCCGCACCGTGATCGAGCGGCGAGCCGCTCGGCACGAAATAGGCCACGTCCGCGATGTGCACCCAGATGCGGATGCCGTCGCCCTCTGGCCGTGCCGAGATCGCGTCGTCAAAATCCTTCGCTGTGGCGGGATCAATCGTGAAGGTGACGACCTCGCGGAGGTCGACCCGCCCTTCGTCGCTCGGCACGGGCGGGTCATAGGGCTCGAATCCGCCGCGCAAGCCCTCGTGCTCGAGCAGCGCCTCGAGGACGTTCTCGATCGAACCGGCCTTGCCGAGCGCGCGCTCGAGCCTGGCGCGGCCGCGCCGCGGAGCGACGACGGCGAGATCGCCCTCCTGGACGTCTCCGAGCCCCTTGCGATCGAGCACGATCGGGACGCCCGGGGCAAACAGCGGCTCGCCCACGACGAGCTTCCCGCGGCGGGCGATCTCGACGACGACTCGACCCTCGCTCACGCGAGCTCGCCGTCCTGGGGCGTCGCTGGCAAAGGAGGCAAGCCGGCGGCGCGCAGGACCGTAACCAGGGCGGAGCCAGTGGACAAGCGCCGCCGGCGCAGCAGCCTGCCGCCAGCGGCGTCAGGCTGTCGCAGAGGCCGGCTCTGCCGGCCGGAAGCGGCAGTCGGCCAGGGAGGCGAGCTCAGACCTGTAGGAATCGCCTAATCGTTAAGCCCGACCCCGCGGCGCCCAGGATCAAGCCCATCCCGAGCAGGATCAACGCATTCAGCGAGAACGGCAGCGGGTGCACCTCGGAGCTCGAGGCTACGTTGATCACCGGCAGGAGGAGCTCCTTGCCCAAGATCAGCAGGATCACGGCCGCGATCGCGCCGAAGAAGCCGACGATCAGCCCCTCCAGCACGAACGGACCGCGGACGAACCAGTTGGTCGCGCCGACGAGCTTCATCACCTCGATCTCGCGCCGGCGCGCGAAGATCGACAGCCGGATCGTGTTCGCGATCAGCAACGCCGCGGAGATCAACAGCACGAGCACGGCGGCGAAGAAGACGACCTCGACGATCTTGGCCACCTTCAGCACGCGCCGCGTCACCGTCCTCCCGCAGTCCTCGCCCTTGGGAAGCTTCACGCCCGGGGGCACCGGGCAGACCTTCGAGACGCCGGGGGGCAGCGGGGACAGCGTCTTCGTCAGGTTCTCGGTCTCCTCGCCCCTGATCGGCTGTACACGGAAGGAAGCCGGGAACGGGTTGTAGGGCAGGATGCCGACCTCCTGTGGGCGGCGAATCTTCATCTGCCGCAGCGCCTCCTCCTTCGACACGAAGGTCACACCACCAGGGCGGACGAGCTTGTTCTCGGACAGCTGCGTGCGGACGCTGTTGATCTGCTGCGCGGTGGCATTGGTGTCGAAATAGACCCGAACCTGGAGCTCTTCCTTCACATGGCCGCTCCAGGCGAGCACCCAGCTGCCGAGCGCGATCGAGAGCCCCAGGAGAAACATCCCGATCAGGACCGTCATCGTCGCCGCCACCGTCGTCGAGACGTTTGCCCCGATCGACCTGACTGCCTCGGCGCCGAGCAGGCGGACCCGACTCGTCATTCGGACGCGTATCCCCCGCGCCGCTCATCGCGGGCCAGACGGCCGTCCTCGAGCGCGATCACGCGCCGGCGCATCTTGTCGACCATCTCCCGGTCGTGGGTCGCCATCAGAATCGTGGTCCCGGCGCGATTGA
Source organism: Gaiellaceae bacterium (assembly GCA_044870105.1). Classification (GTDB taxonomy): domain Bacteria; phylum Actinomycetota; class Thermoleophilia; order Gaiellales; family Gaiellaceae; genus JBKPFU01. The sequence continues at coordinate 8,502 of JBIOYJ010000010.1, forward strand.
TCCGGTAGAGGAGCTGCATGATCCCGACCGACGT
>JBIOYJ010000011.1:0-4239 GCA_044870105.1 Gaiellaceae bacterium
GGCGAGGCTCTGGTGCGGCTTGGGATCGCCTTCGAGGACGACATCGGACGCGTGCTCGCAGCGCAGGAGAAGCTGAACTTCGTCGACATCAACGCCGTCTCCGTCGACCCGCACGCCGCGGTCCGCATCTCGCCCGACCTGGGCGCTGAGCTTCGAGCGGTCCCGGTTCGCTTCGAGGACGACGGGCTCCTGGTCGCCGTGGCCGATCCTTTCGTGCCCGAGCTCGTCGATCGGCTGCAGTTCTCGGCCGGCGCGCGCGTCACGCTAGCGGTGGGGACGCCCTCGGCGATCGCGAGCGTCTGGCAGAAGATCGCCCGCATGATCCATCCCTCGCGTTAGCGCGACGACTTAGCGCGGCGGCGCGGGCACGGGCGCGGGCGAAGAGAACGCCTCCTTCACGACGCGGAGAACCCGCCCCCGCTTCCCTTCGACAACCGGCTGCAGGCCGCCGAGCTCGAGGCGCATGAGCTCGACCCGGCCCTGGGTACGGATCGTGCGGAAGCCGAAATCGGCGAGAAAGTCATGCGGGAAGACCGTCTTGTGCACGACGAATCGCTCGTAGACCGTCTCCCCCTCCGGATAGTGGTACGCGAATGCCTCGAGTCCCTTCGCGCCCTTGTCCTTCGCCTCGCCGATCGCGGCAAGAAACAGCGACTGGAGTACCCACGGACTCGTTCGATCGGCGAGGTATGCGCAGGTGACGAGCACGGCGTCGTCGGAGGCCGGCCCCGCCGGAAGCTCCGCCGCGCGCGGAAAGAGCCGCGCCGGGCCGTACTGCATCGAGCCGAGCACGCGACCGTCGTCGTCGTGATACAGGCTCCCCCAGGTCCCCCACTCCTCTTCCGTCTTCTCGATCCAGCGGCGCTTGTCGATGCCGCGACGACCGCGGGATTGCCACCAGACGCATTCGTGACACACCGTTGGCGCCGTCTGCAGTGTCAGACCGGTCAATGCCCGGACGCGCGTGCTCATTCGGGCGCCGCGAACTCGTCGACGACGACGTTGACCGCGCTCGGCCGCGTGCCGGCCATCTGCTCGAGGTAGTCGGCGACCCGCCGCTGAACCGCCTTGCCGACCTCCGGAATCGAGCTCCCCCACTCGACCCGCAGGTGCAGCTCGACGGCAAGCGTGCCGTTCTCCTGGGTGATCCGGGCGCCTTTGTGGCGCGGAAGGTGACTCTCGACCAGGTTGCGGACGCCTTCGACCTCCCGCGCGGCATCCGCCGCGTAGCGCGCGAATACGTCGGGGGAGACGCTTGCTTGACCGTCCACGGGCTCAGTGTAGGCGGGCACAGGCGCGGACCTGTCTAACTTTGTGTTGCATCAATCATCCTCAACCACCTCATCTCTTCCTCTCCCCGAGGTGAAACGAGGAAGAGGAAGAGGGAGTGATGCAACACAAAGCCCTAGGTTTGTGCGTGCGAGGTGAGGAGGAGCTCGGTCGCTTCGGGGCGGGCGAGAAAGCGAAACGGCACGAAGGTGGTGCCGAGGCCCGAGGAGAGGTGCAGGACGCCGCCCGGGCGGCGGTAGAGACCCCGGACGTACGTCCAGCGCAGGTGGGCAAGCCGCAGGCGTCCGCCCGGCCAGGGCAGGCAGATCTGGCCGGCGTGGAGATGGCCCGCCAGGACGAGATCGAACACGCCCGGCTCGAGTCTGTCGACCACGTTCGGGAAGTGGCAGAGCAGGATTCGCAGATCGGCCTCGGGGTCGGCAAGACGTTCCGGCCGCGCCCGCCCGCGCCGATACGACCGCGGGTCGACGCCGACGATCTGAACCTTCCTGCCGCGAAGCTCGACGGTTCGAGCTTCGTCGAGCAGCACCAGATCGGCGACGGGGCTTGGTTGCGCAAACGGGTCCTTCGTGTGCGCGAAGTCGTGGTTCCCGAGGACCGCGTAGCAGTTCGGCAGGCGTGTGACGAGCTCGCGCAGACGCGGCTCGCCGCGCTTGCGCGAGAGCAAATCGCCTGAGATCAGGACGAGGTCGGGGTCACGCTCGACCGCCCAGTCCACGGCGCGCTCGACCGCCCGAGTCCCACGCGATGGGAAGCCGAGATGGAAGTCGGATAGGTGGGCGATCCGAAGGCCTTCGAGCTCCCGAGGGAGCCCCTCGATCGGGCAATCGAGCGTCTCGAGCTTCACCCAGCCCGCTTCGAAGTGCCCCCACGCGACGGCCCCGGCTGCCGGCACGACCGCGCCCCAGAAAATGCCCCGGCGCGGCAAACCTCCGTTCACCGCGCCGGAGACTGCCCCTCCTTGAACTGGAGACGGTCGCGGAGCGCGAATCTTGCGATCAGCTCTCGAGTTTCGCGAGAACGGGCTCGACCGAGACGACGTGGCGCTTGAACTTGAGCTCCGACTCCTCGAACCCGGCCGCGACGCCGATCAACTGCGAGAGGTGGAGGATCGGCAGCTTGAACGTCCGGCCCGTCGCCTGATTCAGCTTCGACTGCCAGGCGTCCAGCGAAAGGTGGCAGAGCGGACAGGGCGTCACCATCGCGTCGGCTCCGGCTTCGGTCGCCTGCTCGATCGGCTGGAGCAGCTCGCCCATCGCCACTTCCTCCCGTGCCTGGATGATCGGGAAGCCGCAGCACTTGATCTTCGCGGGATAGTCGACCGGCTCGCCGCCGCAAGCCTCGATGATCGCCTCCAGAGACCACGGCCGGTCGGGGTCCTCGAAGCCGAGGAGCTTCGAGGGCCGCAGGATCTGGCACCCGTAGAACGGCGCGATCTTGAGGCCTTTGAGGCCGCGGTGCGCGACCTCCTTCAAACGCTCGTAGCCGTCTCCCTCCGCGATCAGCCAGAGCAGGTGCTTGACCTCGACGTCCTCCTCGTAGGGCGGAACGCCGACCTTCGCGAGGTTCTCGTTCACCCGCGCCCGCAGATCAGGGTCCTTGATCAGCTGCCAGTTCGCCTGCCGAAGGTTGAGCGTGCAGACGTTGCAGATCGTCATCAGCGTGTCCGAGCCTGTCGCGGCCGCGTAGGCGAGGATGCGCGCGTTCAGGTGCAGGTAGTAGTCCGGTTCGGCCTCGTGGATGTCCCCGGCGCCGCAGCAGGTCACCGACTCGAGCGACTCGAGCTCGAACCCGAGCCTCGGCGCGAGCGCCTCGGTCGAGATCGCGAGCTCCTTCGCCGAGAGCGAGGCCAGGCAGCCGCGGTAATAGGCCAGTTTGGTCAATGGCCCGCCGGTGCCGGCTCCTCGCCCGGCGTGATCTCGGCGATGTCGCGCTTGCCGCCGCCCTCGTCGGTGTGCTCGATGCGCGCCAGCGCGCGCTCGCCCTGCACGATCCCGAGCGCACCGTCGCGCCCCTGCTCGCGCACCAGCTCGCGCAGCGCGCGCGCTTCCTTCACGTCCTCGGCGACGTGCGGCGGAAACGGGAGCGGCACCTTGCCGTGCTTGGCCAGCTCGAGCGCGAACCGCGTCTGCTTGATCGCCGACACGACACCCTGCGTCTTCGGGACGAGCTCGGTCTCGCGCAGCCAGCCGGTCGTCTCCGCCGACTTGACGAACCACTTCGCGTGCTTCGCGCCCATGTCGCGGTCGATCCCGTGCTTGATCGACTCGGCGCCGAGCTTGGCGATCGCGTCGCGGGGGTCAACGCCCTTCGGGCAGCGCTCGTTGCAGAAATAGCAGCGCGTGCAGTCCCAGATCCCGTGCTCGGAGTTGTATTCCTCCAGCCGCTCCACCTCGGCCTTGTCGCGCGTGTCCCCGACGAAGCGGAAGCCCTTCGCCAGCGCCGCCGGGCCGAGGAAGTCCGGATCCGACTCCATCGAGTTGCACTCGGAGACGCAGCAGCCGCACATGATGCAGAGCGCCTCCTTGTGGATCACGTTCATCTGCTGTTGGGAGACGATCCGCTCCTTTTCCTCGACCTCGTCGTAGCCGGGGTCGAGCCACGGCTTCATCGCGCGGATCTTCGACCAGAACGGCCCCATGTCGACCACGAGGTCCTTGAGCACAGGCAGGTTCCCCATCGGCGAGATCACAGGCTCGTGTCCGCGCTCGACGATCGGCGCCATTCGTTCCTTGCACGCGAGCACGGCGGCGCCGTCCATCCGCATCCCGCACGAACCGCAGATCATCATCCGGCAGCTCTTGCGATAGGCGAGCGTCCCGTCCACCTGGTCCTTGATCAGGTCGAGCACGTCGAGCAGGCAGGACCACTCGGGCGCGTCGACTTCGTAGCGCCGGAGCTCCCGCTCGCCCGACTCGGGGTCGTAGCGCCAGATCTTGAGCGCGACGT
>JBIOYJ010000012.1:0-2091 GCA_044870105.1 Gaiellaceae bacterium
GCTTGGCAGGCAGTCGCGCGCCGGCGGGAAGATCGAGCTCGAGCTCTACCTTCGGTCCGCCCTGCTCCTCCAGCGCGCCGCTCAAGTCTTGGAGGGCGGGAACGAGACCGAACTCGTCGAGCGCGGAAGGACGAAGCGCGAACGCCATCCGGCCGACGTTCTCGAGTGTGCTCCTGGCTGTCTCCCGCAGGGCCGTCGATGCTTGGTGCGCCTCCGGGAGCGTCGCCGCTGCATCTATCGCTGCGAGGCCGAGGAGGAGGGCCGTGAGCGCCGAGCCGGTCTCGTCGTGGAGCTCCCGCGCGAGCCGGCTCCGCTCGGCCTCCTGAGCTTCGAGGATCGCGTCGACCGTTTCACGCGCAACGCGTTCTGAGAGATGGACGGCGAGAGCGGCGCGCGTGGCGAACGCTTCGGCGAGGCGAAGGTCGTCGTCTGTGAAGCGGGGATCGGGGCCGTTCTTGTTGAAGGCGGAAACGACGCCGATGGTCTTCTCGTGAAAGAGGAGCGGAACGAGGAGCGCCGCGACGCCGCCGATTCGGCGGGCAACGACCTGATCGACCTCGGGATCTTCCAGAACTGAGTCGATGCGCACGCTCTTCCCGTGCGTGAGGACCCTTGCGTGCTTCGAGTCGGAGAGAACGTCATAGCCGACTAGTTCGGCGACGCCCTCGCCGTCGGCGGCGGCAACGCGAAGACCGCCGGCCGGGGCGGGAACGGAGATGAGCACGGCCCGGGCGCGGATCAGCTCGCGCAGGCGACGGCCGACGAGCTCGAGGAGGCGGGACACGTCCTCCCGCTTCTCGAGGACGCTGTGTGTTAGCTCGTCGAGCGCCTCGAGCTGATGGATCCAGTGGACTGCTCCCTCGTGGATCTGCACCTTCTCGATGGTGATCCCGGTCTGGGCGGCGAGAAGCGTCACGATCTCCTCGTCTGCCTCCGTGAATTCACCATCCTCCTTTTCCGCCAGGTAAAGGTCCCCATACACCACTCCCCGCACGAAAATCGGGACGCCGAGGAAGCTTCGCATCGGCGGATGCCCGGGCGGAAAGCCGAAGAAGTGCGCCTCCTTCGTGACGTCGGCAACGCGGACCGCGCGCGCCTCCCGAAGGAGGACGCGGAGAACACCGTGGTCGCTCGGCAGGTCGCCGATCCGAGCTCTCGTCGTGTCGTCGATCCCCCCGTGATGAGGCGGTCCAGATGTGACCCTGTGCGGTCGAGGACCCCTAGCGCCGCGTAGCGCGCTGCGACGAGCCGTGCCGCCACCTCCACGGTCTTCTGGAGGACATCGTCCAGCGAAGCTTCGGAGCCGACCGCGACATTCGCCTCGACAAGGTGCCGGAGGCGCCTCTCTCGGTCAGCGATTGTGGACACGGCTAGGTGGCCATGACTGTTTCACACGGTGCTCGGCGTGTCGACCGCGCCGGGGCTCGATGACCCCGGGGCCAAAGGTTCGGTCTCACTCGGCTCCTCCTTGCAGACGATGCCGCTTCCACTCTCGACAAGGTAACGCGAGCGACGTTCAACCCGCCCACAGAGGTAGCCTCAACGGCCGCGCCGACCAACACGTTCGATGCATCCCGTGAACTTCTCTTGAGTCGAGTACAAAACGCCTCCTTTCGGGTGGGGGAGCCTCCTCCGCTCCGCCTCCTCAGACTCCTACGTGGAGCGCATTCCAGCGCGGCTGGCTCGGCGGATGGCGGAGAAGTGTTCGAGAACGCGGTCTGGGCTGTGGCGCCGTGGCTGCCTAAGCGATGACATAGGTCCCGGCTGCACCCGAGGCGATGAGGGTTGCCGCTCGGGTGCCGGCCTCATCGATGTGGATCGCCGGAGGCTGCGGCGGCTCCTGGTGGAAAGTGGACGGTCCCCACAAGCGGCCAAAGCGCAGAATCAGAACCTCGATCGGGGATTCCAGCGCCGTCTGTTCCATCTGCTCGAGCGCCTCTGCGGCGGGACGCTTGAGTGGAAAGGCGACGCTCTCGAGAATGATCCGTCGCGACCCAGCTGCCTCGGCAGCGCTCACGAGGGTCCTGCCTCCCTCACGCCGCGCTCTGTTGTTTGCCTCGCTGCTCCCAGCAGAGAGATCGGTAACGAAGT
>JBIOYJ010000013.1:0-12761 GCA_044870105.1 Gaiellaceae bacterium
GCACGGCGATCCTGTTCGGCGTCGTCGCGCTCTTCTTCTCGCTCGAGATGCCGGACGCGAACTTCTTCTCGGCCCTCATCGTGCTCGCGGTCGCCTCGGTCTCGTTCATCGGGATCGGGATGATGACCGCGGTCCTGCCGCTGATCTCACCCGAGAAGGGAACGCAACTCGGCTTCATCGCCCAGGGCACCCTGCTCGTGATCTCAGGCGTCTACTACGACGTCTCGGTGCTTCCCCAGTGGATGCAGTGGCTGTCGACGATCTCGCCCGCGACGTACGCGCTGCGCGGGATTCGCCACGCGATCCTGGAGGGGGTGGGGCTCGGCACGGTCTGGAATGACATCTGGCCGCTGATCATCATCGGCGTCGTCTCCGTGCCGCTGGGGCTCCAGATCTTCGGAATCGGGGAGCGCTACGCCAAGCGGCACGGCAAGTTGAAGCGGTCGGGATAGCCGGCGGCGCCCGCGTTACCGTTCGACCGTGCGTAACAGAACCGTGGCGATCGCCGTGCGTGTGACGCGTCTTCTCTCGGCTCTCGTCATCGTCACTTGGGTCGTCGCCGAGATCCTGGCCCTTAGCTTTGGCGACGCCCAGAGCCCAATCGCCATATTCGTTCTCTGGCTTCTCCTCGTCGCGGCTCTTGCCTTGCTCGGCGTGGGGTTGTTGGCGGCGGCTGGGGTCAGCGCATTCTGGGAGTGGCGACGAGCGGCCCGTGCGCAGCGAAACGCTGAACGCTGAAGCTCGTCCGCCTGGTCATCTGCGCCAAGGCAGCGTTAGCAGTCGCGGAGCTTGACGCAGGCGCGGTCGATCCGGATCGCGAAGTTGATGTTCTCGCCGCCGCCGGAGACGAGCACGCCGACGACGTTGCCGTGCTTGTCGAGCGCGGGTCCGCCGGAGTTGCCCGGGTTCGCCGCCGCGTCGGTCTGAACGACCTTGGTCGACACACGACTGACGATGCCGGTGGTCACCGTGCCGGCGAGCCCGAACGGACTGCCGACGAGCAGCAACTGATCGCCGACTGTCGGAGGTGTGGTACGCGCCGACTGCCAGAGGGGCTCGGCGCCGGCCGGCCGTCCCTCGACACGCACGAGCGCAAGGTCGTTCGCGTGGTCGATGGCGGAGATCTCACCGCGCCACGAACCGCCTTTCCGCTCGAGCGTGACATTCGTCGTCGCGTCCTCGACCACGTGGGCAGCCGTGATCAGGTACGAGCCGTTCTCGTCCGTCCACGCGACAAACCCGCTGCCGAGGCCGGCGTCGGTCTCGACCGTGAACACGCTCTTCAACACCCGCGCGGCGAGCGGCGCGATTCCGACGTCACGCTGCTTCAGCCGCTTCTCGGCCGAGCCGAGCCGTCCGGTGAGTGCTGTGTCACGCGCCTGAAGCGCGTCCACGCGCTTGCGCAGCTTCCCCACCTCGGCATGCCGCGCCGCGCGCTCGCCGTCGAGCGAGCTGCGGACCTGCACCAGCGCGTAGCCGGCGAGGGCGATGGCGGCAAAGGCGACAAGCAGCGGGACGCGGCGGCTCCAGCTGTAGTCCACGTCCGCCTTATCGGCTGCTCGCGCCGATCTCGTGAATTCCCTACAATGCGACGACTCGAAGGCGACGGAGCCTCGGGCGCGGGAGTGCGCCTGGGGCTTTTTTGTTGGAAGGAGGCTTCACGTGGCGCAGGTCGAGACAACGGCGCGGGCGACGAGCGATCCGGAGGCGCGGGCGAAGGCGCTGAAGCGGCTGCGGGACGAGCAGATCGAGTTCCTCCTGCTCTGGTTCACGGACATCGAGGGGCACCTGAAGAGCTTTGCGGTCACCCCGAGCGAGGTCGAGGACGCGCTCGACGACGGTATGGGCTTCGACGGCTCGTCGATCACCGGCTTCAACGCGATCGAGGAGTCCGACATGGTCGCCATCCCCGATCCGGAGACCTTTCAGCTGATGCCTCACCGGGAGGGCGAGACGAAGGTGGCGCGGATGATCTGCGACATCGTCACGCCCGATGGACGGCCGTACGAGGGCGATCCGCGGTACGTGCTTCGGCGCGCGCTCGAACGAATGCAGTCGATGGGCTTCGAGACGTTCAACGTCGGGCCCGAGCTCGAGTACTTCCTGTTCAAGGACGACGAGGGTACGGAGCCGCTCGACGAGGGCGGCTACTTCGCGATGACGACGCTCGACGCCGCGAGCGAACTGCGCCAGGAGACGGTGCGAGCCCTCGAGTCGATGGGAATCCCGATCGAGTACGTGCATCACGAGGTCGGCCCGTCACAGCACGAGATCGACATGCGTTACGCGCCCGCGCTCGACATGGCCGATCACACGGTCACCTACCGCCTGATCGTCAAGGAGATCGCCAAGAAGGCGGGCCACCACGCAACGTTCATGCCCAAGCCGATCTTCGGCGAGAACGGCTCCGGCATGCATACGCACCAGTCGCTCTTCACGGATGGCCGGAACGCGTTCTTCGACGCCGACGACGAGTGGCACCTGTCCGAGACCGGCAAGGCCTTCATCGCCGGGCAGCTCCGTCACGCGCGGGAGATCTCGGCCGTGTTCGCACAGTGGGTGAACTCCTACAAGCGGTTGGTTCCGGGCTATGAGGCGCCGGTCTACGTCGCCTGGTCACGGCGGAACCGTTCGGCCCTGATCCGGATTCCTCTGTACAAGCCCGGCGCGGAGCAGGCGACGCGCGCCGAGATCCGCTGTCCGGACCCGGCCTGCAACCCCTACCTCACATTCGCCGCGCTGCTGCACGCCGGGCTCGACGGGATCGAGCGCGGCTACGAGCTGCCCGACCCGATGGAGACGAACCTGTACCACCTGACCGCCGAGCAGCGCCGGGAGCGCGGGATCGTCTCGCTGCCGGAGACCCTCGGCGAGGCGATCGACGAGCTCGCGGGCTCGGAACTCGCGCGCAAGGCGCTCGGCCCGCACATCTTCGACCGCTACGTCGAGCTCAAGCGGAAGGAGTGGGACGAGTACCGCGTGCAGCTGACCGAGTGGGAGCGCGAGCGCTACCTGGCGGTGCTGTGATGCCGCTGGTTCGGCCGGGGTTGCTGCTCCGCCTCGAGGGGCTCGCCCTGTTCGCTGCGGCATTGGTCGTCTTCTTCGACGCTGACCACAACGTTCGCGGCCTACCTCGCCGGCACGCGTGTAGGCGCGAGGGCTTACAACGCGCTGCATACGACCGTAGGTCCGTTGGTCCTCGGGATCGTCGGCGTACTGGCCGATTCGCGGGCCGCGGTGGGCTTTGCGCTCGTGTGGGCCGCCATGTCGGCTTGGATCGTCTGCTCGGCTACGGGCTGAAGTATCCGACCGCGTTCAAGGACACGCACCTGCAGCGGGTCTAGATCCCAGTAGCCAAGAGCGCCGAAAAGAGGGAGAATCCTGCTCGGCGGTTCCGCTGCTCTGCGGTAAGCGGGACCATCTGACGGCCGACCGCGAGGCGTTCGATTTCGACGCCTCGTGGTCGTTCTACAGCGAATCCTTAGAGAAAGGTGGGGAGCGCTTCGCGCTCCACGCTGAGGCCGATCACGCCGCTCGTCCCGTCGATGGCCTCGATCGCGGCGGCCGGAACCAGCCGGCGCCGCTTCGGCCAGCGGCCCGCTCGTACGGCGAGCGCATCGGGAACGTCCGGCGCGGTGCCGTACATCGGACACTCGACCTTGCCGACGAGGCGGCCGTTCGCGTCGGCGACGAGGAAGCCGGACGTCATGCGCAGGTCCGTGGCGGCGACGGCCATTGACCGACCGTACCCCCGGCTTGAAAAGGTTTATCGCGACTCAGGTAAGAAGTTTGTTAACTGCCCGGCTTGGTAGTGGGTCAGTTTGAAACTGGGGGCTGACCGGCTCGAATCTGCAGCGGAATTGAACACGGTTGGACGCGGGAATGAACGTAGAACTCCAGCATGTGGGTTCCTTCTCCGCGCGGGGTGAACTGAATCAGCACGGGGATCACGGCGTTGAGTTCCCAACCTTCCGGATGATCCTCCCCCGGCTCGCCGCTCGGCAGCTCAAACTCAATGTTCACCAATGACTCCATTCCGGGACCGAGCAGATAGACCTCGACAGTGCGATCGGCCTCCTCAGCGAAGTCTTCGGGAAGACCAGCAGCCCGTATTAAGGCAATGAACTCGACTTCCGAAGGAAACGGATCTACCCACAGGGTGTCAAAGCCAAAATCCTGGATTGAGGAGACTCGGCCATCGTCTTCGATCTGCGCAGAGGCGCATGGGATGGCCCAGTCAAGCCGCATGTGGCACCATATTGTTTATCTGGCAGTGACTTCTGTCGATAGGAGATGAGTGAAGTACCAAGCTGTAGTTCTTAACTTCGACAAGAAGACTGTGCAGTACGTGGCACCCCAGGACGTCCCAAAGCGCCGCAAGAAGAAAGCAGTTACGTCGGTGAGCGGCAGCACTCCGCCCGCGCCTCAACAGCGCGGCTAACGCAGCCCGACTCAAACTGCAACTCTCCGGCTCTTGTAGCTGCCACGTTTCGTCGGGTACGCCTCAGCGTCTTCCAGCAGCCCAACAAGCTCCGAGATCGACCAAACGTGATCGGTGAGTCCTGCGGCCATGGCTGGAGTCGCCCCGTTCAAGGTCTTGTGCGGTCGGCAAAAGTTGTAGTGCATGAAGTGCAAGCTCACCGCCGCCGCAAGGTTCTCAACCTTCTTGCTGAACGCGTTGGTGAGTCGCGTGAAGCGCCGCATCGACATTCGCATCGTCAAGTTCTGCCGCTCGACGTAGCTGGTTGAAATGTCCTCGGCCTTCGGGTTCCCGGTGACGGCCTGGGGGACCGCGCCGATGCAAACGGGCGGCGAGTAGCGACCGGCGCTCCCGCCGTCGGAGCCGTACAGCTTGACCAGCTGCGCGTAGTCGATGTCATCGCTAAAGGCTCGCTCGACCGCGGAGAGGTAGGCGCGGTTCCCGTCCGTCGTCAGTTGGACGCGATGCCGCAGCCGCTGCGCCAAGTCCGCGATGAAGTCCCGCGCGTCCTCCAAGTCGCGCGAGCCGACACGAAACGAGGGAACGAGCTTCGTATCGGCGTCAAGCGCCACCCACGTCCACACGTCGCCGTAGCCGAACTCGGCTTGCTTCTCGACCGGGACGTTCTTTTGCTTTGCGTAACAGAACGCCCAAATCTCGTCACACTGAATCCGCTCACAGGGCAGATCGCGCATCGATCGGTCCTGGTAGATGGAGCAGACCAGGCCGAGATCGCTCAGCAGCTTCATGACCGTGTTCTTGGACGCGCCGGTCATTCGGCAGGTAGCGCGGATCGAATTGCCTTCAACTAGCGAGGCGACTACTGCCTTTCGCTTCTCTGCCGAGAGCCGGTTCATGGTTTGCGCAGGACCTCGCTTGCTACAGTCCGTAGACGGGCGCCGGGCGGGGAGTCGCGATCTCCCCGCACCGACTACTGAGCAGCAGTTGGATCGCCGGTTTGGACCCGGACGCTGCGCTCATTCCTCTGGCCGATCTTCCTCGGTGCGCGCGCTCTCTCGGTAGCCGAGCAGCGCCTCGATTCGATCAAGCAACCTGTCGTCGATCTCGTCTTGTTCCTGGACGCGCTTCATCAGCATTTCGATGTAGCGCGTCCGTAGCTCATCGGCCGTTGGTGGTCGGTCGGAAGGTGCGGTCGGTGCCGCAGTTGGCGTCGTCCGACTTGCAGCACGCGCGCGGCGTCTGCGCGGCGCACTCGTGTCACTCGTTGCACTCGGTGTCCTGAAAAACGGGCTCAGCGGGATATCCGCGAACTCGGCTGCATGGAGATAGAAGGCGACGGCCTTACGCAGAGTCGCGCCGCCGATGCCAGACGGTCGAAATGCCTCTTCGAGTTCGGCTTGCGTCGCGTTTGCCTCGCCGAGCCGTACCGGCTCCGGGTATCGCTCGCGCAGGATCACGGCGAAGAGTGGTTTCCGCTCGGACGGACGCTCGACTAGATCGATGAGTCGCTGTGTGACTACGCCGTCGTCAGTCATAAGGCCCAAGCTGCGGAGCGCCGCCATCACTTGTGTCTGGTAGCCGCCGGAGAGCCCGCTGAGGTAGCTTCGGTCGATGCGGCGCGGGATTCCCCCGTCAGCCATCCGCTCGACCAGGTTGAGAAGCGTGCGAAACGAGATGTAAGGCGGCGCACTCGGCCGCTCAGTCTTAGAATCAGCAGATTCGTTCATGTCCCGGCTCCTGTTGTCATTGGCATCTGGCATGACTCTATCAAATAGGTTCGGACGATGCAACCGGAATTCATACCATCCTCGGAGGAAAGTTGGCATGTACGGGTGGCATTTCGTACGCTCGACTTATGAACATCGAGCCTGGAACCCGGGTGCAGGTGCGGTCCGCGACTGGCGAGTTGTTGCCGCGCCGGGCCGTTTCAGCTGTTGTGCGAGGCGACGACTTCCCCGTTGTTTGGGTCAGCCGGGAAGACGAGTGGCAAGCGGCACAGACGGAAGACCGTGACCCGGACGCCGTGCCGTGGCCAGCTGAGGACGTCGAGCCAGACATGAACGAGACCGCGTTTCGAATCGTTGAAGAAGCAACGCGTGAGGAAGAAGAACCGCGCGAGGCGACGGACTAGCTTGTCTTAACAATCAAACTCACCCACTACCGCCCGGCTTGGCCGTCATCGAGAACAAGGCGACGGCCAACGCGGCCAGGTAGATCGCTGCCAGGATCGGCGTCGCGACCGCGAGACGGCCGACCCCGCCTTTGCGGGCGCTCAGCCACGCGACCACGATCAGCGGGATCACGACGATCAGCCCCGGCTCCGAGACGAGGAACCCGACGTCGACCCATCCGGGGGTGTCCTTGGGATATTCCTTGTCGGCGATCCACCCTCCGGCGAGGCGCATCAGCAGCCAGCCCGGAATCACGAGGAAGAGCGTCGTGCGGAAGGCGACGCGCGCCAGCAGCGCCGCGTGATCGGGTCGCCGGCGTGCCGCCAAGCCAGCCACGATCACCGCCGCGATCGAGCCGAACAGGAGCATGGCGCCGAGGACGTGCAGGAAGAGCGGGAAATTCCAGCTGTCGGGCCGAATCAACGCGACGATGGTCAATGCCCTGGCTTCCAGATCATGAGGGCGAGGAGGCCGAGGACGACGAGCCCGCTGCCGTAGCTGAGGGCCAGCGAGACCGGATCGCGAAGGCGGGCCTGCAGCTCCGTCGTCGGGGCGTCGCCGGAGGCGGCCAGCTGCTCGGCCAGTTCGCGTGTCCGCTTGTCTCGCTTGCCGCCGCTGTCTCCAAGCCTCGCGGCCACGACCCAGAGGACGAGAGACAACCACACCCAGGTGTCGCCGAACGAGTAGTCCTGGTCGAAGACGAGCCAGAGTCCGAGCGCAAGCACGATGACCATGCCGACGGAGATCGCGATCACGGGGATACGGGTCAGCCGGAGGAGCAGCGCGATCTCGCTCGGGCGCTCGCGTCCCTGCGCGGCGATGTTGAGCGCCGCCGCCACGACCGCGCCGCCGACGATGAGAAACGCTCCTGTGACGTGGAAGAAGAGCAGCCAGTCGTAAAGCTCCACGAGCGCAACCCTACAATCGAACACGTGGACGTCTCAGCGCGACACCTCCGCCTGCTGACCGAGACCATTGCCGCGGTCAACTCCACGCTCGATCTCGAGGAAGTGCTCGCGCTGGTCGCGCGTAAGGTCGCCGAGGCGCTCGACGCCGACGCGTGCTTCGTCTACCTGTACGACGAGCGGACAGACGAGCTCGTGTTGCGGGCGACGCATGGCACGCGGGTAGAGGAGATGACGCGCAGGCCGAAGATGCGCCCCGGAGAGGGCATCACGGGCTCCGCGGCCGCCGAGCGCGCGCCGATCATGATCGCCGGCGGCGCGAACGTCGATCCGCGCTTCAAGGCGTTCCCCAACCTGCCCGAGGACGAGTACGAATCGATCCTGGCCGTGCCGATCCTGGCCCGGGAGAAGCTGGCCGGGGCGCTCAACATCCGCACGCGGGAGCCCCGCGACTTCAGCGCGGCCGAGATCGACCTGCTCGTGGCGATCGCGGCGCAAGTGGCGCAGACGATCGAGCACGCGAAGCTGTATGCCGAGGCGCAGCAGCGGGTCGGTGAGCTGGAGGCGCTCGCGCGGATCTCCGAAGCGGTATCCGAATCGCTCTACCTGGAAGAGTCCCTCGAGGCGATCGTCCGGGCGACGATGGACGCGGTGGGCGCGACGGGCGCGGCGCTCGTGCTCGAGGACGGTGGAATCGCACGGCCTGAAGGACGGCCCGGGAAGCATGCGGTGCGAACGCCGCTCCGCTGGAAAGGCCGCGAGATCGGCGAGCTCGTTTGCGATCGCGATACGCCGTTCACAGAGGAAGAGCGTGCGCTGCTGGCGTCGATCGCGCACCATGCGGCGGTGGCGCTCGAGCACGGCCGCGCCGTGATGCGCGGGGTGCTCGCCCAAGAGATCCACCATCGGGTCAAGAACAACCTTCAGACGGTGGCGTCGCTCCTTCGGCTCCAGGCCAGGGCAGGCGACGGAGTCGATCCTCGCAAGGCGCTGGACGACTCGGTCAATCGGATCCTCGCGATCGCCGCTGTCCACGAGGTGCTCACGCAACAGCGCGAGGAGGACGTGGACCTCGGCGACCTACTGGAGCGGCTGCGGGCGATGCTCGTGCAGGGGTTGGGCGCCGGAAAGCGCGTCGATTCGCGCGTCGAGTCGGTTCCGCTTGCGGGCGATCGGGCAACGGCGCTCGCGCTCGTCTTCTCCGAGCTGTTCCAGAACGCGCTCGAGCACGGAGGTGAGTCGGTGCGCGTTGAGCTCGCGCGGCGGAACGGCGAGGTCGTGCTGGCGATCTCCGACGACGGCGAGGGGATCACCCGCGAGGAAGCGGGCACGGGGCTCTCGATCGTCCGCGCGCTGGTGCGCGACGAGCTGAAGGGAACGCTCTCGCTTGAGAGCGACGGCGGGCTCCGCGCCGAGGTCGCCTTTCCGGCCTAGTCCGGTCAGAGCTGACGGAAACCGGTCCCGTGCAATGAGCGCTTCTGTTGAGTAGTGATCTAAATCACAACTCTGGGCTTCACGAAGCGAGCGCGTGTACGAGAGCCGAATAGCGCCGCGCTTCGCCGAACCGCTCAAGCTCGGCCGGTGTCGGGACGCGTCCCTGCAGAAGCTTCGCAGCGATTTGCTCCCACGCCTCTGTTTCCGCATCGGCGATCGCTTGTGCTGTGATTGCTATCCGCCGCACGGTCGTGTACGCCGGCTGTGGGATTCCGATTTGTCTGGCGAGCGGCCCGAGGGCGCGTCGGATCTCCGCATAGGTGCATCCAGCCGCATTGAGGACGCCGATTGCCTCGACGAGGCGCGGGTCAAGCGGCTGCATCCCCATGACCAAACGATGCGCGCCGCCGTTGCGCTGGTCCATGACGTCCTAGTGCCGATTCAGTGCAGAAGCTCGTGATCTAGATCACAAATACGCGACCGGTCCCCAGCCGTGTGATCTAGATCACTAAGGGAGAGACGCGCCGTACACTCGGCGGCATGAGGATCCTCGTCGCGGAGGACGAAACGATCATCAGGCTCGATCTCCGAACCCTGCTCGAGAGCTCGGGCTTTGAGGTCTGCGCCGAGGCGAAGGACGGTGAAGAGGCGGTCGAGCTCGCCCGCAGGCACGAGCCGGATCTGGCGATCATGGACGTGAAGATGCCGCGGCTCGACGGGATCGAGGCCGCGAGGCGGATCCTGGACGAGCGGCCGATCCCGATCGTCATGTTGACCGCTTACGGGCAGGACGAGCTCGTTTCGCGGGCGGTCGAGGCCGGCGTCTTCGGCTACCTCGTCAAGCCCTTCCGCGAGCAGGATCTCCTGCCGGCGATTCAGACCGCCCGCGCCCGCCACGAAGAGCTCGCCGCCTTGCGCGAGGAGGCGGAGTCGCTCGCGGACGCGCTCGCCGCGCGGAAGGCGATCGAGCGGGCCAAGGGCTTGCTGATGGAGAAGGAAGGTCTGTCGGAACAGGACGCGTTTGCGCGCCTGCGCCGCGCGAGCCAGGCGTCCGGCCGGCCGCTCAAGGTCGTCGCCGAGGCGGTCGTGGCGACCTTTGCCGAAGGACCCGCGTGACGCCTTGACCGAGACGCTGACACCCCCGCAGGAGCGGATCCGGCGCGGGACCGGCAGCGAGCTCGGCGATCCATGGCGTGTGATCGTGCTGAACGACAACCACAACACGTTCGAGGGCGTCGCGGCGGCCCTCGCAGCGGTGATCCCCGGCGTCAGCTTCGACCAGGGCCTACGGCTCGCCACCCGGATCCACAACACCGGTCAGGCAATCGTCTGGTCCGGCGTACGAGAGCAGGCGGAGCTCTACTGGCAACAACTGCGCGAGCGCGGGCTCACGATGGCGCCGCTCGAGCGCTGAGGTCGTAGAGCGAGATCGCGTTCTCACGCAGGATCGCGCGCGCGGCCTCGGCGGCGCCTTCGACCCCCAGGAGCTCCGGCAGGACCTCGGCCATAGCCTCCCGCCACCACTTCGCCGCGAGGAAGTAGAGCTCGGGCGTGCGGGAAGCATCCGAGGCATAGAGGAGCTTCGAGACCGGCGCCAGCTCGAGCGCTTCACGCAGGGCCTCGGCCGGACGAGCGACGTGCGGGATCGTCAGCGACAGATCGAAGTAGACGTTGCCGTAGACGTGGGCCAACCAGCCTGCCTCTCGGACGAACGGGTAGCAGTGCAGGAGGACGAACGGGGTGTCTCGGAAGCGTTCGATCAGTGCCTTCAGGTGCGCGGGATCGGCTCGCACGAGGTGGAGATCGGAGTCGCCGAAGCCCGCGTGCACCTGAACCGGCAACGGCGCACCCGTCTCCTCGTTCGCCTCCAGGCCGGCCACGACGACGTCCGCCACCCGGTCGAGGCCGCCGCGATAGGCGGCGATCGTCTTCAGCGCGACGAAGCCGCCTGCGCGCGCCCCCGCGACGGTCTGGCGCAGACGATCGACCGTGTCGACTTCTTCGGCGACGCGTTCGATCCGCATCACCGGCGCGGAGCGGCACCCGGCCCACTCGCCGAGCTCCCTCCAATCGCACGATGTCTCGGCGGGAGGAAACCCGTCATCGACGAGAAGCCACTCCGTTCCTGTGGCGCGAAGCAGCGCGGACGCGTACTCGACCGAGTCGGCGGCCAAGCGGCGCTCGTAGACAACACGCTCATCGGGCTCACAGTCGAGAAAGTCGGCGAGCTCGCGGATCGCTCGGCGGTACGTGACCGCGGTTGCCACATGCGGCCACTGGCGCGGGTCGGGGCTCTCCGAGAAGAGGCCTCGAAACTCGTCCAGGCCGGCAGGGGGCCGCCGGAGGACGCCGTGCGCGTGATGATCGACGAGCCCTACCGAGCTCAGTACTTCAGGAAGTGACCCTGCTGCTCGAATGCCTCGTTCTCCCTTGAGTAGAGCTCCCACTCGGACCTCCGCACGGTGAGGTACGACCGTGCAAGCACCGGTCCGAGGGCGTCCGTCAGGACCGCGTCCCCCTCGAGCGCATTTAGGGCCTCCTCCTGCGTTGCCGGCAGGCGCACGATGCCGGCGGCCTCGCGGACGTCGTCCGGAATCGTCGCCGGATCGACGCCGACGGGCTCCGGTGGGTTCAGCCCGCGTTCGACTCCGTCCAGACCGGCGGCGATCAGCCCGCCCACGGCGAGGTAGGGATTCGAGCTCGCGTCTGCGGCCTTGAGCTCGACGTTCGTCGACGCCTCCTCCACACCCCAGAACACCGACGGCACGCGCAGAGGCGCCTCGCGATTGTCGTAACCCCAGCACGTGAAGGCGCCGGCCCAGTACTGCGGGACGATGCGGTGGTAGGAGTTGAAGCTCGGCGCAGTCAGGCCGCAGAGGCCGGGCAGGTGCTCGAGTACCCCCGCGATGAACGCCCGCGCTTCGTCGGAGAGATTGTCCTTCCGCGACGAGTCGTGGAAACGGTTGCGCCGGGAGCCCTCGTCCCAGAGCGAGAAGTGGATGTGACACCCGTTCCCGGCATTCTCCGGCCATGGCTTCGGCGCTAGTGAGGCGACGAGGCCGTGCCGCGCCGCCACACCGCGGATCGTCTCGCGCACGAGGATCTGTTCGTCGACCGCTCGTGAGGCGGGCGCATGCGACGTTGAAATCTCCTGCTGGCCGTGGCCGAGCTCTGCGTAGTACTGCTCGAGTTCGATCTGCTGACACTCGAGAGCGTCGACGAGGTCGTCGACGTAGTCGTGGGACGCGGTGGCGCTGATCGTGGAGAAGCACAGACCGGCGTCGACCGGAGCGAAACCGCCGTCTTCCTGGGTCGCGAGCGAAAACTCGTTCTCGAACGCAACCTCGAGCACGGCGCCGCGTTCGGCAAGCAGCGCTGCCATCCGCTTGAGAAAGCTCCGTTGGCAGACAGGGGCGAGTTCACCGTCCAGCGTCAGGTGGTCGACGAGCATCGCGCCCGTGTGCGGCGCGTACGGCAAGACCCGGAACGTGTCCGGATCGGGAACGAGGCGGATCTCGCCGACCGGCCCCATCCCTTCGACGGGTTGCAGCTGGTCGAGAGCGTTCATCGCCTGCATGGCCACCGTGAGGCCGATCCCGGTGCGCAGGCGGCTCTCGAGGCTCCGACTTGCGGTCGCCTTCGCGCGAATCGTGCCGTCGTTTCCGCACCAGAGGAAGCGGACGAGTCGGAGATCCGCCTCCTTCGCCTCCGCGACGACGTCGCGGTCCCCGCTCATGCCTGCGCTTGCTCGAACAATTCTTCCCAGCGGGCAAGCAGGGTCTGTAGCTCGTCCCGTGCCTGCCGGTGGGC
>JBIOYJ010000014.1:0-36529 GCA_044870105.1 Gaiellaceae bacterium
TGCTCGTAGCGCTCGCCGTCGACCTGCTCGGAGCGCGGCAGCAGGGCCTCGACCTTGCCCAGGTCGACGAGCACGTTGTTCCGGTCGCCGGCTTGCTGGACGATGCCCGTCACGACCTCGGTCACGCGGTCGATGTACTCCTCGTACATTATCTGGCGCTCGGCCTCGCGGATGCGCTGCGTGATCACCTGCTTCGCCGTCTGCGCGGCGATGCGGCCGAAGTTCTCGGGCGTGACGTCCGCGCGCTTGACCTGTTCCTCGGGGACGTCCGACCAGTCGATGTCGAGGTCGTCGTCGTTGATGAGGATGTGCGACTTCTCGCCGTTCTCCGCCTCGGCCAGCTCGAGCTCGGTGAGCACACGCTCGCGCGCCTCTTCGATCAACCGCTCCTCGATGTCCAAGGGCAGCTCGATGGAGAAGACGCGGAAGTCGCCCTCCTGCCGGTCGAGCTCGACCACCGCGTGGCGCGAGGCGCCGGGCGTCTTCTTGTACGCGGCGAGGAGCGCGTCCTCGAGCGCCGTGATCAGCGTGTCGCCCTCGATTCCCTTGTCCCGTTCGAGCTCGTGAACGAGCTCGATGATCTCTCGGCTCATGTCACTTTCCCTCGTCGATCAGATTGCCCCGCACGATCTCGCCATACGGGATGGCCACCTCGTCGCCGTCGATGCCGACGGTTACCGCAGTCTCGTCCGCCCGCCTGACTTCGCCGCGAACCTTCGAGCGAGCCGCGGTCTTGAGCCTCACGCGATGGCCGACGAATCGCTGGAAGTGCTCGGGCTTCCGCAGCGGCCGCTCGATTCCGGGCGAGGAGACGTCGACCGAGTAGTCGCGCAGGTAATCCCAGAGCACGCGGGTCACGCGCTCGCAGAGCTCGTGGTCGACCTTGCCGCCCGAGCGGTCGATGTAGACCGTGAATCGCTCCGGCCCGGTCAGCTCGACGGCAAGCACCTCGACGCCCGGCAGGCTGTCTGCTACCTGCCGCGAGATCTCCTGCTCGAGCTCACGCTCCCTTGTCCGTACGTCGGTCACGCCGTCTTCAGCCTCCCTCACAAAAAATGGGCGCCCCCGCGCCCATTTCGCCAAACCGGTGAAATAAGGTCGGTCCAGGATAGCGAAAGCCCCCGCGCGCGGGAGCCGACGCCAGAAGAGCGGAAAAGCCCCGTACGAGGCGGGGCTTCTCCGTCAGACGCTGGCGGTCTGAGCCTGCTCGTCCTTGAGGCGGCGGATCAGCTCCGCGACGTCCGCAACCTCCTGTTCGAGGTCGCGCTGGTAGCCCTCGAGCCGCCGAAGCAGCTCGTCGGGGCTGGGCACGCGGCGGTGGCCGAATGGGCCACACCGGCCGCGGCCGCGATGACGGCGTCCGTGCAAGGGTTCACCTCCTCTCTCCTTGGTCGTAGCGTTCGAGAAAGCTGTCGATGCGACCGCGCGCCTCGCGCAGAGCCTCCGCCCAGCGGTCCAGCAGGCGCCGGCCGACGGGAGTGAGCTCGTAGGTGCGCTTTGCCGGACCCGGGAGCTCGGCGCTCCATTCAGACTGCACGATCCCCTCCTCTTCGAGCCTGCGCAGCAGGCGGTAGAGGTTTCCGACGTCCACCCTGCCCTCGCCGGCGAGCTCAGGGAGGCGCTCGATCAGCTCGTAGCCGTGCACCGGCCGCTCGCGCAGGAGCAGTAGCAGCGACGGCTCCACGAAGCGCTCGACGCGGGCGCGCACGGCCCAGTGGCCGGGCCGCACCATGCGCCGGCTGCGCGAGCGTCTCGGGTGCGCGTGTCCATGTCGGTGTCGCATCGCGCACCAGTATAAGTAAAAGACATATGTTTACGGCGAACAATCGTGACCGGGCCGTCGTTGACGAGCTCCACCTGCATCCGGGCGCCGAAGACGCCGCGCGCGACCGGGATTCCGAGAGCCGCCAGCGCCTCGCAGAACCTCTCGTAGAGCGGCTCGGCCACTTCGGGTCGCGCCGCCTCCGTGAAGCTCGGTCGGTTTCCCTTCGCCGCGTCGGCGATCAGCGTGAACTGGCTGACGACCAGAGCCTGTCCACCGACATCCAGAAGGGAGCGGTCGAACTTCCCCTGCTCGTCCTCGAAGATGCGCAGGCGCGCAACCTTGCCGGCCAAGCGGTCCGCGTCGTCCGCCCCGTCGCCGCGCGCGACGCCGAGCAAGACGCAAAGTCCGGCGCCAATTTCCTCACCTTCCGCCCCGTCGACCGTCACGCGCGCCCTTGCGACGCGCTGCACGACCGCTCTCATGGAGCTCGACTCTAAGGCCGATAAGGGGCGGTATGGAGGCGGCCGGACTCCCGGACGCAAACGTGGACCTCGGGTCGACGACCGGCAGGCTGCAACTTGGCGCCCTGCTGGTGCGCGACGGGCTGCTCACGCCCCAGCAGCTCGAGGAGGCGATGGCCGAGAAGGAGGTCGGCGGCGGGAGGCTCGGAGAGATCGTCGTCCGTCGCGGCTGGGTGCAGGGAACCGATGTCGCCCAGGCGCTCGCCGAGCAGCATGGGCTCCCGTTTCTCGACCTCGCCAAGCTCGAGATCGACAGCGCGGCGAGCCATCTCCTGACCGAGCGCTACGCTCGCCAATATCGGGCGCTGCCCGTGAAGTTCGTCGAGGACGACGCGGTGTTGATCACGGTGGCGGATCCCACAGACGTCGTCACCTCGCACAGCATCCGTCTCGCCCTGGGAATGAACATCCGGCTGGCGGTCGTCGATCAGAACGATCTCGAGGAAGCGATCGCCCGCGTCTATCGGGAGGGCGTGCAGGTCGAAGGCGGCGAGGTCGTCCAGCTGATTCCGGAGACGGCGCTCGAGCAGCTGGGCGAGAACCCCGCGGCCGCTGCGCCGGCGATGAGGCTGATCAACTCGGTGATCGCGCAGGCCGTCAAGGAGGGAGCGTCCGGCATTCATTTCGAGCCTCAGGCGGAGACCATCGTCGTCCGCGCCCGCGTCGACGGGGTCATGAGCAGTCTGCTCGAGATCCCCAAGTCGATGCAGGGGGCGATCACGAACCGGCTCAAGGTCATGGCCGAGCTGGACACGGCGGAGACGCGAGCGCCGCAGGAGGGGCGGATCTCGATCCGCTACGACGGCAAGCCCATGGACCTGCCCATCGCCGTCGTGCCGACGACTCACGGCGAGCAGCTCGTCCTGCGCATCCTCCAGCGCAGCTCCCGCACCCGCGGACTCGCGGAACTCGGGATGAGCCTCGACACCGAGGAGGCGTTCGAACGCGCGATCCGGCAGCCGTACGGGGCCGTGATCGCCGTCGGCCCGACCGGCAGCGGCAAGACGACCACGCTCTACGCCGCGCTCGACCTGCTCAACGACGAAGGGCGCGTGCTCACGACGATCGAGGATCCGGTCGAGTACCAGATACCCGGCGTCAACCAGGTCGCGCTCGATCCGAAGAGCGGCCTCACGTTCGAGCGAGGCCTGCGCACGATCCTTCGGAGCGACCCGGACCTCGTCCTCGTGGGCGAGCTTCGCGACGGGGAGACCGCGCGCCTCACGATCCAGGCGGCCATGAGCGGCCGGCTCGTGCTGACCACGCTGAACACGCACACGGCGGCGAGCGCGATCGCTCGACTGAAGGACATGGGAATCGACCCGGGCCTGCTCGCGACGACGATCAACTGCATCGTCGCGCAGCGGCTCGCCCGCCGGCTGTGCACCCAGTGCCGGGTCGCCTACGAGGCGGACGAGGTCGAGCTGGAGGAGTTGGGCATCGAGGATCCACAGAGCCCGGTCAGTCTTTCGCGCCCGGGCGGTTGCGACGCCTGCGCGGGCACCGGGTACTTCGGCCGCGTCGCCCTCTACGAGGTGATGCCGGTCCAGGGTGAGCTGCGCAAGCTGATCGAGGCCTCGACGGACGAGATCTTCGGGGCGGCCGTCAAGCAGGGGATGACGACCCTGAAGCAGGACGGCGTGCGGCTCTGCCTCGCCGGGATCTCCTCGCTCGACGAGATCCGCCGCGTCACCGGCGACCGGCTGGCTTAACTCCCTTTGATTCGAGAGGAGTACTGCTCGCTGCCGGGACGCAAAGAGCTCGCCAGCTTGTAATGGCCCTGCGCCTCGTTGTCACGGCCCTGCTTCTCGAGACACCGGCCGAGCGCGTAGTGGGCGTAGTCGTCGGCAGGCGAGAGCTCGAGCATCGCGCGGAACTCGGATTCGGCCTCTTCGTATCGGCGGATGCGGAAGTACGCGATGCCGAGCGCCTCGCGGATCGAGGCCTTGCGCGGTTCGCGCTTCTTCGCCTTCTCGAGCGCGACCGTGGCCTGCGCGGCCATCCCGTTCTTCAGGTGATCGCGGCCTTGCTGGAAGAGGTTGTACGTCTCGCTCATCTCGTTCTCAAATACGGAAAGTTCTCTCTCACCAAGTCAAGCGGACCCGTCAAATTGCGGGTCTGCCCGATCTCGATCGCCTGAATCGCCTCGCCTGCGTCGATCGCCCGCTGGTAGGCCTCGGAGAGCTCGAACGGCGGGCCCGAAACCTGGTCGAGGAACGGGACGAGCCGCTCCGAGAAGCCCCAGAGCGCGGAGGCGAAAAGCTCGTTCTGAGGGTTGTCGTCGACCACGCGCGCGACCGTGCCGCTTTCGACCCGAACCCTCCCCGCGCCGCGATCGCGGGTCACCGCCAGGGCTCCCGGCGCGCCCGAGTCGCCGAACGACCGAGCGAATCGGGCGACCTCGCCGCGCGGGTAGAGCATGTCCGCGGCGGAGATCAGGGCAGGCGGGACGGCGCCGGCCGCCAGGGCGCGCCGGACCGCGTCGGCGGAGCCTTCGGCCGCCGGCTGGCGTGCGAACCGAACGCGGAGCGCGAACGCGGAGCCGTCCCCCACGAGGCGCTCGACCTGGTCGGCCAGGTGCCCTGTGACGACGGTCACGCCGCCGCAACCCGCGGCCGCGAGCTCGCGCAACAGCGTCGCGATCACCGGCCTGCCTTCGATCGGCAGGACCGGCTTCGGCCATTGCTCGGTGAGCGGCCGCAGCCGGCGTCCCTCGCCGGCGGCCATCACGATCGCGTCCACTCAGTCGCGCGCGAGGGTCAGGGAGCGCACCGAGAGCAGGCCGGCGAGGCGTTCGAAGATCGTGAGCTCGCGGCGGATCGCCCTTCGCAGCCTGCGCAGCTCGAGCCGAGTCCGTGCCGCAGCCGCGGCCGCGCCGCTCGGGGTCCCGTAGCGGGCGCTCTCGGCCGCCTCCCCGAAGGCGCGCGCGTCGACCGCGAGCTCGCTACCGACGAGTGCGGCGAGCTCGGAGATCGTCGCCCCCGGTGGAAGGGTCCTGCCCTGGTCCGAGACGAAGTCGACGAGCTCTCGGATGCACGCCGCCGCCGCCCGGCGCGGATCGCGGGTCAGATACCGGCTGCGCCGCACGACCACCTTCGAGAGCGCGATCAGCGCCGCGATGCCGCCGAGCAGCAGCCCGAGCCAGGCGAGATAACGCGCCGCATGACTGTGCTCTTCCTTCGGGAGGGGCGCGCCGCCTTCCCCCACGCGCGGGACGTCGGCCCCGGTCCGCACCGGGCCGAGCTTCTTTGCTCTGAAGTTGAGCGTGCTGAGGTCGAAGCCGACCCGTGGGAGGCCACCGCCCGCCGTGAGCGCTTTCGATGCGCCGGCGAGGTCGAAGCTGGGCGAGGCGGTCGTGTAGCGGCCCTCCAGCTCGCCGCGTCCGGGAGTCGGGTCGAACGGCAGCCAGCCGTACCCGCGGAACCAGACCTCGACCCACGTGTGGGCCTCGTGGTCGGTCACGGTCCATTCGGCCTTCCCGCCGTCGTAGCGGCCGCTGGTGAATCCCGCTGCGACGCGCGCCGGGATGCCCAGATATCTGAGCATCAGCGCCATCGCGCCCGCGAAGTGCTGGCAGTAGCCGCGGTGGGTGCGCGTGACGAAGTCGACCAGGGGCGGAATCCTGCCCGGCGCCCGCGGCGGTTGCGCGTCGTAGGTGAACTCGTCCGACCGGAGCCAGCCCTCCAGACGGACGGTCGCCGCGTACGGATTGGAGACGTTGCCGACGATCCGCCGAGCCGTTTTGTACAGCGGCTTGTACTCCCGAACCAGCGGATCTCTGAAGACCTGCTCCACCTTCACATCACGGTTCGGCGTGCCGAACGGCGGGACGTTCACGCCCGCGTCGACCGCAAGGAAGTAGCCGAGCGTGCGGATCAGCTCCGGATAGACCGGTTTCGTCCGGGCGAGCTGGGTCGGCGTCGGCCGCGGCTGGTAGCTCCACACCCGGTACGTGGTGCCGCGCGGAACGTCGCCGAAGCGCGTATATCCGCCTCCCAATGAGTATTCGAGGTTGAGACCGGGCGCGGCGAAGGCGACCGGAATCGACGCTCCGACGACGTGGTCGTCGACGAGCGCCTCGATCTTCACCTGCTGCCGAGTCCAGTTTCGGGGATCCGCGGCGCCCGGCGCCGCCAACGGATCGAAGATCTCGAGCTCGTCGCGGGCGGGCGTCTGGGCCGCAGGAATCACGTACGCGTGGTCGACCCAGCCTCGGACGCGCGCGAGGAAGGCGTCGAGCGTCGTCGCCCGCCAGTAGGTGGGCGTGGACGGCGCGCGAACGCGAAAGACGGTCGTCTTCTTCTTCGGCAGCTTGAGCCCCGCGTAGCTGGCGTCCCAGACGTAACGGACGCTCACGCCGGGGTGCGCGCGGCCGTAGAGGTCCCAGCGCTGCCAGTGAAGGAACTCCTGCTTGGCGACGGCCGGCGAGCTCGAGGCGGCCAGCGAGACCACGATCACCGCCGTTCCCACGGCGACCGCCTGAACGAGACGCCCCTCCAGCGCGGTCGTCATCCCGAGGAGCACCCAGAGCAGGACGGCGAGCAGGAGACCTCCGCGCAGGAGCGCATTCGAGGGGGGCGCGAGCGTGATCGGCCAGGCGGCGCCGGCGATCAGCAGGAATCCGCCCAGGAGCGGACGTCGGGCCGCGAGCGCGAGGGCGACCGCCAGGGTAAACGCGAAGATCGCGAGCAGGACGACGCCATGCATGCGTGGGTGGTCGCCGGGATCGAACGGAACCCGCACGTCGTAGAACTCGCCCAGGCCCTCGTCGAAGCGCCCGAGCACGCGGCCGAAGAAGTGATGGCTGTCGACCGGCCAGGCGCCGAGCGACAGCCGCGTCGCGTAGAGGAACGCAACGGCTGCGGCGCCTGCCCGCAGCCACCGGCCCGGCACGAGCGCCGCGGCGATCGCGAGCGCCGCCAGCGTCAGCGCCGTCGCCGTACCGGCGTGCGGGCGCTCGAGCGCCGACCAGCACCACACGAGCAGCACGGCGGGCGGCACCAAGAGGGCGGTAGTCCTACCCATGAGCAGCCGCCTGCACCTGAAGCGGGGCTCCGAGCGCGTCGGCGAGATCGTCGCCCCGGCGAACGACCGCGACCGGAACCCCTGCGGCCGCCAGCCGCAGCAGCGCCGCCTTCGATCTCTCCCCCGCCGCACGGCCGTTGAAGCTGGCCGCATCGACGAACACGAGGGCCGAGTGTCGCCTCGAAAGGACGCGTTGAACCAGACGCTCGACGAGCCCCTGTCCGAGCGCCGCGGTCACCACGGTCAGCTCGAGCGCCCTGGCCGCGACGGCGGACTCGTCCGTGAGCAACGCCTCGGCCGAGACCACGGCCCTCGGCTCGATCGCCGCGAGCAGATCAAGCGCATGGCGCCAATCGCCGTCGTAGGAATGGACGCGCTGCACCTCGCGCTCCGCCGAGTTCACGACGAGCACCGCGCGCCTGCCCCGGCGCACGTGCGCGCGCAGGATCGACCCGGCCGCACGGACCTGAACGTCGAAGCTCTCACCCACGACTGCGGCCGCCGTGGCATCGAGTAGCACGGCGACCTCGTCGCGCGGCGCGTCCTCGAGCTCCTTCACCATCAGCTGGCCCGTCTTCGCCGTCGACGGCCAGTGCACGCGGCGCAGCGACTCCCCTTCCTCGTACTCACGGACGCTGTGGAAATCGAAGCCGCTCGGCCGCCGCAGCAGGAGCCGACGACCGTCCTGGGCCTGAGAGCCGCTCTCCGAGAAGAGACGATCGAGGTCGACGAGACGTGGATAGACGAGCAACGCGCCGGGCGCAGCCACGGGAATCTCGAGCCGGTCGAGGCCGAACGGATCCTCGAAGATCGCGCGCGTCTCCTCGAACACGTAGCTCCCGCGCCGGAGGGATGAGAGCTCGTAGCGGGCGGCGAGCCGCCCGCGCCGGTGCTCGAGCGGCGTCTGGCGAACGCCGAGCTTGCCGATCCGCTCCACGAGCGAGACGCTCGGCAGCGGAACGCGCGAGTCGTGCTCGAGCGAGAGTGCGACCCGAACGTCGTCTCCCTCGAGGTGGTCGATACGGCCGAGGGTTCGGCGCAGCTGGAAGGAGCCGCTGAACGCGCGCACCCATACCCAGGCGACGAGCACGGTGAGAGCAAGTCCGACGGCGACCGGATAGAGCGGCTTCGAGCCGAAAGCGCGTGCGGCCAGATACGCGACCGCGGCGAGCACGAGCGCCCAGCGGCCTTTGGGTGTCATACCGGGACCGGTGTGCGCTCCAAGGCCTCGCCGACGAGCTCCCGGGCCGCGAGCCCTGCCGAGCGGGCCTCCGGCGCGAGGATGAGCCGATGCGCGAGCACGGGCTCGGCGACCGCCTTCACGTCGTCGGGCGAAACGTAGTCGCGCCCGTCGGCGAGCGCGCGTGCCTTCGCGACGCGCAGCAACGCGATGCCCGCCCGCGGGCTGGCGCCGAGGTAGAGCCGAGTGTCCGAGCGCGTGTGGCGGAGCAGCGCGACTACGTAGCGGTTGACGCTCTCCTCGACGTAGATCTCCTTCGCGTCGTCGATCAACGCGCGCACTTCTTCCGACGCCGTGACCGGCGTCAGGCTCTCGAGTGGGGGATCGGCGGTCTGCTCGGTCAGCATCTGCGCCTCCTCCGAGAGCGGCGGGTACCCGAGCGCGAGCCGCATCGCGAAACGATCGAGCTGCGCCTCGGGGAGCGGGTACGTGCCCTCGTATTCGATCGGGTTCTGCGTCGCGATCACCATGAACGGCCGTCCCAATCCGTACGTCTGCCCGTCGACCGTCACCTGGTTCTCCTGCATGCACTCGAGCAGCGCGGCCTGTGTCTTCGGAGAGGCTCGGTTGACCTCGTCGACGAGGAGGAGATTCGCGAACACCGGTCCCGGCCTGAACTCGAACTCGTTCGATCGCTGGTTGAACACGTTCACGCCGGTAACGTCCGACGGGAGCAGGTCGGGCGTGAACTGGACACGCGAGAACGAGCAGTCGATAGAGCGGGCGAGCGCCTTCGCGAGCATCGTCTTCCCCACGCCCGGAAAGTCCTCGATGATCAGATGACCCTCGGCGACGAGCGAGAGCACCACGAGCCGGAGCGTCTCCTGCGGCGCGTGCACGACGCGCCCCAGGTTCTCGGCCAGCCTTCCGACGAGCTCCGCCGAGCCTGCGACCTCCAGGCGCTGCCTACCTGCTTCCATCGCCCTCCAATAGTCGCGCAATCTCGTCGAGGATCCCGGCAGCGACGGCTTCTTTCGGTGCCTTCCCGATCCGGCGCTCGCCGGCGGCGCCGATCAGGACGACTTCGTTGTCCGGCGCGTCAAAACCCACGTCCTCTCTTGAGACGTCGTTGAAGACGATCAGGTCGGCGTTCTTCCGCTCGAGCTTGGCCCGGGCGCGCTCGAGGCCTGCCTCTCCGTGCTCCGCGGCAAAACCCACAAGCACCTGGCCCTCGACCTTGCGCTCTCCGAGCGTCTGCAGGACGTCGCGCGTCGGCTCGAGCGTCACCACCCACGGCTCGTCGTCCTTCGGCCGCTTGGCCGCGCTCGCTGACAAGGGTTTGTAGTCGGCGACGGCGGCAGCCATCACGACGACGTCGGCGTCCCCGCGGTCGAGCACGGCCTCGGACAGCTCGGCAGCGGTTTCCGTCTCGACGAGCTCGACGCCGATTGGCGCCGGCACGGCCAGGTTGGCGGCGACAAGCGTCACCTCGGCTCCGCGGCGCAGGGCTTCCGCCGCCAGCGCGACCCCCATCCGGCCCGAGGATCGATTGCCGACGAACCGCACCGCGTCGATCGGCTCGCGCGTTCCTCCGGCGCTGACCACGATCCTCCTGCCTGCGAGCTGCGTCGCCTTCTCCAGTGTCGCCTCGCATACGGCAAAGATCTCCTCGGGCGCGACCATCCTCCCCACGCCGAGCTCTCCCTCCGCGGTCTCGCCTTCGTCGGGCCCGAGGAGCTCCACACCCCGGGCCCGCAGCAGTTCTACGTTCGCCCGGGTCGCCGAGGTCCGCCACATGCGCGGGTTCATGGCCGGCGCCGCCACGATGGGACCTTCGAACGCGAGCACCGTCTGCGTGAGCACGTTGTCGGCGAGGCCGTGCGCGATCTTGGCCAGCGTGTTCGCCGACAGAGGAGCGATCACGAGCAGGTCGGCCTCGACAAGGTGCGGGAAGAGCTCACGGGGCGTCTCGCGCCGCGCCAGCGCCTCGAAAGTCTTAGCCCCAACGAACGTCTCGGCTTCGATGGTGAGGATCGGCGTGACCTCGTGCCTGGCCTTGACGAACAGGCGCGTCAGCTCGGCCGCCTTGTAGGCCGCAATCCCACCGGTTACACCCAGGATTACGCGTGCCATTGAGCCATTATTGCTGCGAGAGCGAGGCCGATTGGCCGCCGGCATAACCAGGGCGGAGCCAGTGGGCTCCAGGCTCACTACGACAAGAAACGGCGGAACCGCGGAACACCTTGCCGGCTCCTGAACCGTTCGAAGGCCGTCGACGCTCGAAAGGAGGGGTCCCCTAGGGGAACCAGGGGGGTTCCCCCTACGTTAAGTACGAGTTCTTGATCTTGCCTTCCGAGATCTCCTCGAGCGCCATCGTCAGGTAGTTCTTCGAGCGCGATTCGACGAGCGGCGGCAAGAACTGGTCGAACGTGCCCTCACCGAGCTGGTGATGGTAGTTGTTGATCTGGCGCGCTCGCTTGGCGGCCACGATGACCAGCGCATAGCGCGAGTCGACATGGCTCATCAATTCGTCGATTCGAGGATGGATCACGGCTCGGAAATGCTACCTGCCGTATTCAACTCCCGTTCGACGATTTCCTGGAGCTCGTCGACGGCGCGCTCGAGGTCGTCGTTGACGATCACGTAGTCGAACTCGCCCTCGAGCTCCAGCTGCCTGCGCGCGGCGGCCAGGCGCTCCTCGATCTCTCCTCCGCTCTCGGTCGCGCGCTCGCGGAGGCGCCGCTCGAGCTCTTCGAACGTCGGCGCGCGGACGAAGATGGTCACGGTGTCCGGAATCCGCCGCCGGATCGCGAGCGCTCCCTCCGTCTCCAGGTCGAGCAGCGGCACGCGTCCGCTCTTCTGGATCCGCTCGATCTCCGACCAGAGCGTCCCGTGTCGCGGCCCCCAGGGGTGGATGATGTGCTCGACGAACTCGCCGTTCTGCACACGGCGCTCGAACTCGTCCTCCGCGATGAACCAGTACTCGCGGCCGTCCTGCTCCCCCGGCCTGCGTTCACGGGTCGTCGCCGAGACCGCGAGCTCGAGCTCCGGCATCCGCTGTAGCAACTCCCGCTCGAGCGTGCCCTTGCCGGCGCCCGACGTTCCCGTGATGGCGACTACTCGGGAACTGCTGACCTTCTGACTACCTGCGCGTTCGGACACGCGCACCGACTGATCGTTTCAGACGGATCGGAGGCGGAGCCTCCGCTCCTGAGGACGGCACCGCAAGCGGTGCCTCAGCGGTTGAAGAGGCCAATCAGCTCGGCCCGCTGGCGCTCGGAGAGGCCGCCGACCGTTTTCGACTGGCTGATGCGGCACTGGTTGAGGAAGCGCGCCGCCTTCACCCGGCCGAATTTCGGCACCGCCATCAGGATGTCGAAGACCTTCGCCGTCGAGACGTATTCCGGCGGGTTGCGGAGGATCACCTCGATCCGCGCTTTCCCGCTCTTGAGGTCCTTCTTCAGCTGCGCTCGGCGAACGCGGATGTCGTTGGCCCTCTTGAGCGCTTCCATGCGCTGGTCGAGCGAGCGGAGCGGGGCCTGGGCCTGAGTCTTCAGCGCGGGCACGGGACGCCGCATACTAACAAGTCGGCGCGGCCGGTCAACCCGGATCGTTTTAGCCTATTTGCAGGACTTTTTGTTCGGCCGCATGTGCGAGACCCACTGCGTTGTCCAGCTCGGCAACGCCAAGACGGGCAGCTTCAGCCTCCAACTCGCCGCGAATCCGGCTAGGCGCAGCGGGATCCCAGAAGAGGCTGGTGCCAAGAGAGACAACGCTGGCTCCCGCCGCGATGAACTCGAGCGCGTCCTTGCCGGACGCAATCCCGCCCATGCCGACGATCGGGAGGCCGGTCGCCCGATAGCAGGAGTAGACGGCCGCGAGAGCGATCGGTTTGAGCGCCGGACCCGAAAGACCGCCCACGTCCCGGCCGAGCGACGGACGCAGCGTTCGCTCGTCGAGCGCCAGGCCGAGGATCGTGTTCACGAGCGAAAGCCCGTCCGCGCCCGCGTCGTGCGCGGCCCGCGCCACCTCCGCGATCTCCGGGCTCACAGGCGAAAGCTTCGCGTACAGGGGCTTCCGCGTGGCCGCCCGTGCGGCCGCGACGATCTCGTTCACGCTCGAGGGCACCTCGTCGACGTTGGGGCACGACACGTTCAGCTCGATCGCGGACACCTCGGAGCGATCGTCCAGCCGGTCGCAGAGATCTGCGTAGTCGTCGACGCTGAACCCTCCGACCGAAACCCAGATCGGCACGTCCAGCTCTGCCAGGCGAGGCAACTTGTCGGCCAGGAAGGAGTCGATGCCCGGATTGGCGAGCCCGATCGAGTTGAGCATCCCGTGCTCGACCTCCGCGATCCGCACCGGCGCGTTGCCCTCTCGCGGCAGCGGCGTAACCGTCTTGGTCACGAACCCGTCCAGCGAGCGCGCCACGTCCGGCGCGGTCAGCGCGTCGAGACACCCGGATGCGTTCAGGAGCTGCACAGCACAGGTCCTTCGACGCAGAGCCGTTTGAGCTCGCCGCCGACCTCGACGGCGCAGCCGTAACAGGCCCCGTAGCCGCACGCCATCGGCGCCTCCCAGGCCAGCTGCGCGGCGGGGGTGAGCCGCCGAACCGCCTCCAGCATCGGCTCGGGGCCGCAGGCCAGGACGTCCCAGCCCTCGAAGGGCATCACGTCCGTGACCAGGATCGGATCGACGACCACGTCGGCCGACGGAAGCAGCGCCGCCGCCTCCGCGTGGTGCGCCGAGCGGAACCCGAGCACCGTTCTCGCACCGTCGAGCGCCTCGGACGCGTAGACCAAGGGCGCAATCCCGATCCCGCCCCCCACGAGCAGCGGCCTTTCGACGTCGAGGTCGTAGCCGTTTCCGAGCGGCCCGAAGACGTGGAGCGCGTCGCCCCGCTCCACGGCGCACAGCGCGCGCGTACCCGGCCCGACGGGATCGATCAGGAAGGCGAGCTCGTTGGACGGCGCCGAGCAGAGGCTCATGGCCCGCGGAAGCACGTGCCCGGGCGCCTCGAGCATGAAGAACTGCCCCGGGATGCCGGGATCCATTTGGCCTCGTTCCACGCGCAGCAGCGTGTACGGGCCAAGCGACTCGTTGGCGGCGACGGCGAGTCGCTCGCGGCTAGGCAACGACACCGATCCGCTCCTGCAGCGAGATGGAGATCTCGGAGCGCGCGTGCGCGATCGCCTCGACCGCGGCGGCCGCACCGGCGATCGTCGTCACGCACGGCACACGGGCGACGAGCGCGGCCTCCCGGATCAGGTAGCCGTCGGTTCGCGCGCCCGACCCTTGCGGCGTGTTCACGACCAGGTCGCAGCGCCCGCGGCGGATTAGATCGACCACGGTGGGGCCGTCGCCCGGCTCGGTCACCTTCCGGACGTAGTCGACGGCGAGCCCGGCGCCGGCGAGCGTACGGGCCGTGCCCGCGGTGGCGAGCAGCCGGAACCCGAGCGCGGTGAGAGCCTGCGCGACGGTTACGGCTGCGCCCTTGTCCTGATCGCGGACCGAGAGGAAGACGGTCCCGGAGGTCGGCAGGTGCCGCCCCGCCGCGCGTTCGGCCTTCGCGAAGGCGGTGGCGAAGTCCGATCCGCTCGCCATCACCTCTCCCGTCGCGCGCATCTCGGGGCCCAAGACCGGGTCGGCGCCGGGGAAGCGCTGGAACGGAAGGACTGCAGCCTTGACGCTGACTTGCGACGGCACCGGGCACCGAGGCATGTCGAGAGCCGACAGCTTCTCTCCGGCCGCGACCCGGCAGGCCGCGGCGACGAGGTTGACGCCGGTCGCCTTGCTCGCGAACGGCACGGTCCGCGAGGCGCGCGGGTTGGCCTCGAGCACGTACAAGTCGCCGTTCAGCGCCAGCTGGACATTCAGCAGACCGACGACGCCCAGCGCCGGGCCGAGCCGCCCGACGATCTCCTCGATCCGCCGCCGCTCCGGCTCGGGCAGCGAGGGCGCCGGAAGCACGCAGGAGGAGTCGCCGGAATGGACCCCGGCTTCCTCCACGTGTTGCATGACCGCGCCGATGTAGGTCTCCTCGCCGTCACAGATCGCGTCGACGTCGATCTCGAGGGCGCCCTCGAGGAAGCGATCGACGAGCAGCCGCGAGCCGGGCGCCGCCGCTGCGACGACCTCATCGGAGTCGTAGCAGACCCGCATGCTCCGCCCACCGAGCACGTACGACGGACGGACGAGAACCGGGTACCCGAGCGCGTCAGCGGCCGCGACCGCTTCTGCGGGCCCCTCCGCCATTCCCCACTGCGGCACCGCGACGCCGAGCTCCTCGCAGAGGGCGGCGAAACGCTCCCGGTCTTCCGCGAGATCGACCGCCTCGTGTGGAGTCCCCAGGATGGGAAAGCCTGCGCGCTCGATCTCCTGAGCCAGCTTCAGCGGCGTCTGGCCGCCGAACTGGATCACGACGCCCTCCGGCTGCTCGCGCTCGCAGATCGAGAGGACTTCCTCGGCGCCGAGCGGCTCGAAGTAGAGCCGGTCAGACGTGTCGTAATCGGTCGAGACCGTCTCCGGATTGCAGTTCACCATCACAGCCTCGTAGCCGAGCGCCTGGAAGCTCTGCGAGGCGTGCACGCAGCAGTAGTCGAACTCGATCCCCTGGCCGATCCGGTTCGGCCCCGAGCCCACGATGACCACTCGCGGCTTGTCGCCTGCGGGCAGGGCCTCGTCGGCTTCGCCCCAGGTGGAGTAGAGGTAGTTCGACGCGGCCTCCACCTCGCCGGCGACCGAATCGACGCGGCGGTACGAGGGCCGAACCCCCCAGCCCCGCCTCTTCGCCCGCACGATCTCCTCGCTTGTGTTGCATCGCCTTGCCAGCTCGAGATCCGAGA
Organism: Gaiellaceae bacterium; assembly: GCA_044870105.1. Classification (GTDB taxonomy): domain Bacteria; phylum Actinomycetota; class Thermoleophilia; order Gaiellales; family Gaiellaceae; genus JBKPFU01. The sequence continues at coordinate 15,337 of JBIOYJ010000014.1, forward strand.
TTCCCAGGCGCTTGAGCCGAATCCAGTCCTCGGCGACGAGATCGTCGAGGGAAGTGATGCAACACAAAGTCTCCTCGACGCGATCAAGCTCCGCCCGGAACCAGGGGTGGAGGTTCTGCGGCGCCCAGTCGTCGTCGATCTCGCGCGAGCGCATCGCCTTGCGAAACCCCTCGGCGAACGTGCGGCCGATGCCCATGGCCTCGCCGACGGACTTCATCTGCGTCCCAAGCGTCGCATCCGCGCCCGGGAACTTCTCGAAGGCGAAACGCGGCACCTTGACGACCACGTAGTCGAGCGTCGGCTCGAAGCTGGCCGGGGTCGTCCCGGTGAGGTCGTTCGGGATCTCGTCGAGCGTGTAGCCGACCGCCAGCTTGGCCGCGACCTTTGCGATCGGGTAGCCCGTCGCCTTCGACGCGAGGGCGGACGAGCGGGAGACGCGCGGGTTCATCTCGATCACGCGCAGATCGCCGGTCTCCCGGTTGCGCGCGAACTGGATGTTCGACCCGCCGCACTCCACCCCGACCGCGCGGATCACCGAGGCCGCAGCGTCGCGCAGCTCCTGGTAGGCCTCGTCCGAAAGGGTCATCTGCGGAGCGACGGTGACCGAGTCGCCCGTGTGCACGCCCATCGGGTCGAGGTTCTCGATCGAGCAGACGATCACGACGTTGTCGCGGCGATCGCGCATCACCTCGAGCTCGAACTCATCCCAGCCGACCAGTGACTCCTCGACCAGGACCTGCCGGACGGGGCTCTCGCGAAGCGCGCTGTCGAGGAGTCGCTCGAACTCGGAGCGCGAGCGCGCCGTCCCGCCGCCATGGCCGCCCAGTGTGAACGCCGGGCGCAGGATGACCGGGAAGCTCAGGTCGGCTGGGACCTCCTCGAGCGTGGTCACGATCTGGGACTCGGGAACTCTCAGGCCGGCCGAGCGCACGGTCTCGCGAAAAAGCTCGCGGTCCTCGGCGCGGCGGATGACCTCGGGGCCGGCGCCGATCAGCTCCACGCCGAGGGCGTCGAGCACGCCGTCGGAGACGAGTTCCATCGCCAGGTTGAGCCCGGTCTGGCCGCCCATCGTGGGCAGCAGCGCGTCCGGCCGCTCGCGTCCCAGGACGTCTGCGACGCCCTCCGCGTCGAGCGGCTCGAGGTACGTGCGGTCGGCGAAGCCCGGGTCGGTCATAATCGTGGCCGGGTTGGAGTTGACGACGATCGTCCGGAACCCGTCCTCACGCAGCACCTTCAGCGCCTGGCAACCCGCGTAGTCGAACTCGCACGCCTGGCCGATCACGATCGGCCCCGAGCCGATCAGGCAGACGGAGCGGAGATCAGGCCGCTTGGGCAAGCGCGATCTCCTTCACCCAATCTTCGATCAGCGGCCACGCGTCGTGCGGTCCCGGCCCCGCCTCCGGATGGAACTGCAGCGAGCGAGCGCGCAGCTTCGGGTACTCGAGACCCTCGACCGTCCCGTCGTAGAGCGAGACGTGCGTTGCCTCGTTCTCGTCGGAAGGGGCGACGGCGAAGCCGTGGTTCTGGCTCGTCACCAGCACCCGACCGGTCTTACGCTCGACCACCGGGTGGTTCGCGCCCCGGTGCCCGAAGGGGAGTTTGAACGTTTGGTGACCCGTCGCCAGCGCGAGCAACTGGTGGCCGAGGCAGATCCCGAGGATCGGAACCTTGCCGAGCAGCGCCGCGATCGTGTTCACCTCCGAGCGCAGCGGCGCGGGATCACCGGGGCCGTTCGAGAGCAGGACGCCGTCATGGCGTCGAAGCTCGTCCGCGTCCACGTCGTGCGGGTAGACGGTCACGGCGGCGCCGGCCGCGGCGAGCCGGCGCAGGATCGACCGCTTGCAGCCGTAGTCGACTACCGCCACGTGCGCCCGCCCGGTGTCGCTGAAGACGTACGGCTCCGCCGTCGAGACGACTGCGGCGAGGGCCTGCCCGGCCATCGGCGGCTGCTCTCCGGCCACGCGGACGGCTTCCTCGGCCGAGCCCGCGCCTGCGACCGCGATCGCGCGCATGGCTCCGCGCTCGCGCAGATGCAGGACGAGCGAGCGCGTGTCGATGCCGGACAGGGCGACGATGCCTCGCTCGTGCAGCCAGTCGGTCCAGGCGGGACCGCGTGCCTCGCGCATGACGACGGCGCGCGCGCTCGGCCAACTCGACTCGCAGCGCTCGGGCGCGACCCCGTAGTTCCCGACCATCGGCGCGGTGAACGTGACGATCTGCCCGGCGTAGCTCGGGTCGGTCGCGATCTCCTGATAGCCCGTCATCGCCGTGGTGAAGACGGCCTCGCCGAGCGCGAACCCCTCAGCCGCGACGGATTCGCCGCGGAAGAGCATGCCGTCCTCGAGGGCGAGAAAACCGGTCATTCCTCGTGGACCACGCGTCCGTCGGCGACGGTCATCCGAACACGTCCCTTGAGCGTCGTGCCAAGGAGCCAGGAGTTGGCCGAGCGAGAGCGGAAGCCCTGCTCGGTGACCGTCCAGCTCGCCCTTTCGTCCAGCAGGACAAGGTTTGCCGTGGCGCCCACGGCGATCCTGGGCGGTTCGAGGCCGTAGATGCGCGCCGGCCCGGCGGACATCCGTTCGAGCAGCGTCTCGATGGAGACGAGGCCCGGCTCGACGAGGTGGGTGTAGAGCGCCGAGAACGCCGTCTCGAGCCCGGTCACCCCGAACGGGGCCGCCTCGAACGGAACCTCCTTCTCGTGCCGGGCATGTGGAGCGTGATCGGTCGCGATCGCGCCGATCGTCCCGGCGCGAAGTCCCTCGATCAACGCCTGACGGTCTGCTTCCGCCCGCAGCGGCGGATTCATCTTCACGTTGGAGTCGAGCGAGCGCACCGCCTCGTGGGTCAGGCAGAGGTGATGCGGCGTCACCTCGGCGGTCGCGGCCACGCCGACACCCTGCGCGGCCCGCACCTGGTCGACCGACTCTTGCGCCGAGAGATGCATGAGATGGACGGCCTGGCCCTCGTAGGCGGCGAGGGCGACGTCTCGGGCGACCATCAGGCTTTCGGCGACCGACGGGTAGCCGGCGAAGCCGAGTTCGGCGGAGACGGGACCCTCGTGCATCTGCCCGTCCCGCGAGAGCGTGGGCTCCTCGCAGTGGAGCGCGATCCGGAGCCCCGTCACGCCGCCGTACTGGAGCGCGCGTCGCATCAGACCCGGGCGCGTCACGGGCTTTCCGTCGTCGGTGAAGCCGGCGGCGCCCGCGTCGGCAAGCTCGGCCATCTCTGTCAGCTCGGCGCCCTCCTGGCTCTTCGTGATCGCCGCCAGGAAGCCAACCGGGACCCGCGCCTCGGCCTCGGCGGTCTCGGCCAGCGAACCGAGGACGGCCGCGGAATCGACCACCGGCTCGGTGTTCGGCATCCCCAGGATCGCGCAGTACCCGCCGGCGGCGGCGGCCTCGGTTCCCGAGGCGATCGTCTCCTCGTCCTCGCGACCAGGCGTCCGCAGATGGACGTGGGGATCGACGAAAGCCGGCGCGAGGATCAGGCCTTCGCCCTCGACGACTCGGTGCGCGTTGGTCTCGAGATTCGTGCCCAGCTCGGCGATTCGCCCGGCGTCGACGCGGACGTCGATCTTGGCATCGACGCCCTCGGTCGGGTCGATCGCCCGCGCGCCGCGAACGATCAGGTCGTCCGGTTTGCCGTCTCTGACCCAAAGCATCAGCGGCCACCTCCCGAGCAGGTCGTGGTTTGCGGCCGCGAAAAGCGAGCGTCGCTAGGACGCAGGGAGCGTGCGTAGCCGGAGGCTACGTGCGCGACCGAGGACGACGCGAGGCGACGCTTTGCAGCGTGCCGCAGGCCGCGAGATGTGAGGGAGTTGGCCGCCATCTACGCGACCTCCAGGGGCTCGCGAACCGGCACCGGCCCGTGCGTCAGCAAGTCGTAGAGCACGGCCATCCGCGTCACGAGCCCCGACCGGACCTGCGTCTCGATCAGTGCGTCGGCCGCGTCGGCGACCCGCGGGTCGATCTCGACGCCGCGGTTCATCGGCCCTGGATGCATGACCTTCTGCCCCGGCCGCAGCCGCTCCGGCGTCACGCCCCAGCGCGCCGCGTACTCGCGCAGCGAGGGCACGAAGTTCGCTCCCTCCTGCATCCGCTCCCGTTGCATGCGCAGCACGTAGACGATGTCGGCGGCGCCGATCGAGGCGATGTCGTAGGAGACCTCACAGCCCATCGCCTCGATCCCGCGCGGGATCAGCGGCGGCGGGCCGACGAGCGTGACGCGCGCGCCCATCAGGGTCAGGGCCTGGATGTTCGAGCGGGCGACCCGCGAGTGGAGCACGTCGCCGACGATCGCCACGTGCAGGCCCTCGAGGTGGCCGAACTCCTCCTGGATCGTGTACAGATCGAGCAGCGCCTGCGTTGGATGCTGATGCTTGCCGTCGCCCGCGTTGACGACGTGCGCCTCCGTGTAGCGCGCGATCAGGTGCGGCGCGCCGATGTGCGGATGGCGGATCACGATCACGTCCGGGTCGTACGCCCCGAGCGTGAGGGCGGTGTCCTTGAGCGACTCGCCCTTGTCCACCGAGGAGCCCGTGGACTTGATCGACATCGTGTCCGCGGAGAGCCGCTTTGCCGCGAGCTCGAAGCTCGACGAGGTCCGCGTCGAGGACTCGTAGAACACGTTCACGACGGTGCGGCCGCGCAACGTCGGCAGCTTCTTCATCTCGCGCTCCAGCGAGCGCGAGAAGTTGCGCGCCGTCGCGAGCAGCCGTTCGACGTCATCGCGTGAGAGGTCGCGGATCGAGATCAGGTGCCGCCTCGGCGGCTCCTTCGGCGGGAGCAGCTCCTCCCGGATGACGTGGATTTCACCCATCGTGCGGTTCCTCCTCGGCGGGGATCAAAAGCACGCGGTCGACCTCGTCGACCTCGACGAGCTGCACCTGGATGCGCTCGCCGCGCGCGGTCGGCAGGTTCTTGCCGACGTAGTCGGGACGGATGGGCAGCTCGCGGTGGCCGCGGTCGGCGAGCACGGCGAGCTGGACGCGGGCGGGCCTGCCGTAGTCGAAGAGCGCCTCGACGGCGGCGCGGATCGTGCGGCCCGTGAAGAGGACGTCGTCGACGAGGACGCAGGTTTTTCCCTCGAGCGGGAAGTCGAGCTTCGTCGAGCGCACGAGCGGCTGCGGGTGCTGCGGCGCCTCGCCGCCGCGCACATGGACGTCGTCGCGGTAGAAGGTGATGTCGAGCTGGCCGAGCGCGACCTCGTGCCCGGAGAAGTCGGCAATCCGCCGGCGCAGGCGTTGAGCCAGCGGGACGCCCCGGGTGTGGATCCCCACGAGCGCGACGGCCTCGAGGTCGCGATTTCCCTCGATGATCTCGTGGGCGATCCGCGAGAGCGTCCGCTCGATCGCCTCGTCGTCGAGGACGACCTTCTCCGCCGACGTTCCGGCTGCGCTCAGAGCGCCAACCGCGTCAAAAGCTTCGTCAGGGCAAGCTGCGGCATTTCCGACTCCTTTCCGGCCTCGCGGGACCGAGTTAAAGGGGTACGAGATCGCGCGGGAGTCTAGCGGCTCGTCCGGACGGCGCCCCGCGCCGCGCCCATATGCTCCCGCCGATGGACTCCTCGACCCTGGAGCGGCTGGCCGACGTGGCCGTCTCGTTCGCCGCGAACGTACAGCCCGGACAGACCGTCGTGATCGAGGCGGAGACGGGCATGGAGCCGATCCTCCGCGCGACGGCCGAGCGCGCGTACGAGCTCGGCGCGAAGTTCGTCGAGCCCGTGTACTTCGATCCCTACGTAAAGCGCTCCCGGCTCGAGCATGCCCCTGACGACACGCTCGACTACGTCCCCTCCTGGTATGGCGAGCGGATGCTCGAGTACGGCCGCCAGCGCTGCGCGCGGATCGTCTACGTGCCGCGGGTCTCGCCAGGCGTGCTGCAGGGCATCGATCCGCAACGGGCGGGCCGGGACCAGCTCCCCGACCTGAGAGAGCGCCTGTACGTAATCAACAAGCGCCTGATTAACTGGACGATCCTTCCCTATCCGACGCCGTCGTGGGCGAAGGTGATTCATCCCGACGTCGACGACGGCAGCGCGTTGGATCAACTAACCGAGGAGCTCGTCCACGTCTGCCGGCTCGATACCGACGATCCGGCTGCAGCGTGGCGCGAGCGGATGGAGACGCTCGAGCGCGTCGCGAGGCGGCTGACGGAGCTCAAGCTCGACTCCGTCCACTTCGAGGGACCGGGCACCGACTTCACCGTCGGGCTCCTGCCGTCCTCACGCTGGGAGAGCGCGCGCATGCAGACCCAGGAGGGGATCCCGCATATGGCCAACCTTCCTTCGGAGGAGATCGCGACCACGCCGGATCCCGAACGGGCCGAGGGGGTCGTGCGCTCGACCAAGCCGCTCGACATCGGCGGCACCATCATCCGGGGGCTCGAGGTGCGCTTCGAGAACGGGCGAGCCGTCTCGATCGACGCCGACGAGGGAGGCGACGTCCTCCGCGCGCGGGCCGCGACCGACGAGCAGGCGAAGCAGCTCGGCGAGGTCGCGCTCGTCGACCGCGAAGGCCGGATCGGGCCGCTGGGCGTCACCTTCTACAACACCCTGCTCGACGAGAACGCCGCCAGCCACATCGCGCTCGGCAACGCCTACGAGATGACCGTGGGCGAGGAAGATCTCGACAAGATCAACAAGAGCGCGATCCACGTCGACTTCATGATCGGCTCGAACGAGGTGCAGGTGACCGGGGAGACGCGGGACGGGAAGGGCGTGCCTATCCTCCGCGACGGCTCCTGGCAGCTCTGAGTCGTTCGCGCCTGACGCCCGACGTATCGACCGGTCGTTTCAGACGGACGCGCGAGCAAAGCTCGCACGTCCTGAGGGTCGGCGCCGCAAGCGGCGCCTCAGCGACTTCATGATCGGCTCGAACGAGGTGCAGGTGACCGGGAATACTCGGGAGGGCAGTGAGGTCCTGATCCTCCGCGACGGCTCCTGGCAGCTGTAGCCAGGCCTAGGCGCGATCGCCGATCGCGACCAGCCACTCCAAGGCGTACTCGACGCGCTCGGGCAGTTCGCGCTCCGCGCGGGCCAGGCCCACCTCGTACTCCTCGTCGTCCAGCAGGTCGAGCGTGGAGATGTGACGGCCGCGAACTCGAAGGAGAGCCTCATCACGGCCGATCGAGTCCGTCTGACTGAGACGAAGCAGCCGAACTGCGAACCCGGCGTCTTCGAGCTCGGCACGCAGCTCGTCCTCGGTCGGAAACCGGGCGCGATCTCTCGTCTCCAGGGTCGGGAAGAAGCGGTTCAGCCAGTAGGCATCGAAGTGCGACGGGTCGAACGTCGCGACCGCGACACGGCCCCCGGGCACGAGCACCCGGTGCGCCTCGGCGAAGGCCCGCGTCCGGTCGATCAGGTGAATGACGAGCTGGAAGAGGACCCGGTCGAACCAGCCGTCCTTGAACGGCAGGTCCTCCGCGCTCCCCCGCTTCACTCCGACGCCCGCCGGAATCCGCGTCCGCGCGACGTCCAGCATCTCCGCCGAGGGATCGACACCCCACACCCTCGCGTGCTCGGCGAGCGCGGTTACGAGACGCCCCGTCCCGCAGCCGACGTCCAGCACGCGCTGCCCACGAAGGTCGCCCTCCCGAACCAGCACCTGAACGAGCTCGTGCCAGTTCTCGTCGGCGGGACGAAGCTCGTCGTAGCGCGCGGCCTTGGGGCCGAAGTCAGGCTCGGCCGATTTGTGTCGACCGGTCATTTCAGACGTACGCGCGGGCAAAGGCCGTGCGTACTGACGGCGGCAGCGCAAGCGCTGCCTTGGGGCCGAAGTCAGGACTAAGCGTCAGAGACGAGCTCGTCGGGATCTGTCATCGCCTCGATCGCGTGCTGCGCCGCCTCGAGCGACGACTCCGGGACCAAGACCTTCTGGGGCGCGTCCTCGGTCTGCCGCGGATGCGCCTCCACGGCTGCCTCGAGCTCCGACTCGATCCCGGCCGCGCGAAGGATCGACTGGAGCTCCTCGGCCTCGGTGATGTCCTCTGCCAGCGCGACCTGAACGAGACTGCTCACGGGACGACCTCGGTCTCGGCCTCCGCGACCTCTTCCCGCTCGCGCTCGGGCAGCGCCGCGCCCTTGATCAGGCGGGGCGGGCCGCGCTCCGGAAAAGGCACGTCGATGACGTCGAAATCCCTGGGCACCACGGTGTCGGAGAAGATCGTACGCGCCTCGCGGGCAACCTCGGGGCCGAAGTAGCGGTTGGAGAGATGGGTCAGCGCGAGCAGCGAGACCCCGGCATCGCGCGCGACCTCCGCCGCTTCGAGCGCGGTCGAGTGCAACGTCTCCCGTGCGCGGTCCCGCTCCTCGTCCAGGAACGTCGCCTCGTGCACGAGCACTTCCGCCTCGCGCGCGGCCTCGAGCACGGTCGCCGCCGGCGCGGTGTCGGCGGCGAGCGCGATCTTTCTCCCGGCGCGCGCCGGACCGAGTACGGCGTCGGGCGTCACCGTGCGCTCGTCCTCGAGCACGACCGACTCGCCTCGCTGGAGCAGGCCGCGCGCCGGCACCGGCACGCCCAGCGCGTCTGCCGCCGCCACGTCGAACCGACCGGGCCGAGGATGCTCGACGAGCGTGTAGCCGATCGCCGAGACGCCGTGGTCGACGGGAAAGGTGACGAGGTCGTAGTCGCCTCGATCGACGGCGTCTCCGGGACGAAGCTCGATCAACTCCAACTCATACGTGAGCCTGCCGAAGATCCGCCGCAGCGCTCCGAACAGGTCGACGAGGCCGACGGGCCCGTAGACCGTGATCGGCAGCTCGCGTCCGCGGAGCGCGAACGTCTTCAGCATGCCCGGCAGGCCGAGGTAATGGTCGGCGTGGTAGTGCGTGAGGAAGACCTCGCGCAGCTCGATCAGGCCGACCGCCGAGCGCAGCATCTGCCGCTGCGTGCCCTCGGCGCAATCGAAGAGCAGCCGCTCGCCCCCGCGGCGCACAAGGAGCGCCGAGGGCGCGCGGCGCGAGGTCGGAACCGAGCCGGACGTGCCGAAGAAGACGATGTCGAGATCCACGGCTCGATTGTAGGGTTGCCCCGGTTTGGCAGACCGCGAGCGTGTGCGAGAGCTGCTGCGGCGGCGGATCGACCCCGCAGCGTACGAGGAGATTCGCGAGCTGTGGAAGCGGCACTCCGTTGCCGAGGAGAAACGGGACCTTCCCGGCCTGATCTCGACGCTCACCGACAATTGCGTCTACGAGCTCGTCCAGACCGGCCAGCGCTGGGAAGGCCACGAGGGCGCCATGCGGTTCTACGCGGAGCTGCTGGCTGCCTTTCCCGATATCGACTTCCAGCTGACCGACATCGTGATCGGCCCGCAGGGCGTCTGCGAAGAGGCAGACGTCACCGGTACCCACGAGGGAGCCTGGCTCGGCGTGCCGCCGAGCGGTCAGCGGCTCTCGTTCCGCGTGGTGATTTTCTTTCCGTGGGATGAGGAGCGGCGCCTCTTCCGCGGCGAGAAGGTGTATGTCGAGGGGTTACGGAAGGACGAGTTTCTGCCCCGGCCGGAGGACTGAGCCCGCCAGGCCGTTCCGCTGCTTGATCTTCCAGATCGGGCCGCGGGGATCGCCGCCGTAGTTGTGCACGGCGATCGACCAGAGCGTGTCGTACGGCTTGACCGTGTAGATCTGGGCCTTCCCTGCCCCGCCTGACGGATGCGCGGCGATCGCCCAGATCACGATGCCGGCAAATACAGTGGCCACGAACTTGACGAACATATGTTCGACATTCTAGAGCGAACACATGTTCGTGTCAAAGCAGATCGAGCAGCCGCGGGTCGATCGTCCCGCCGGCGACCTCGAGGACGATCATCGCGTGCGTCGGCGCGCCGCGGCGCTCGGTGGGACTCCCCGGATTGAGGATCCAGACGCCTTCGTGCAGCGAGACCTGCGGGACGTGCGTGTGGCCGTACACGACCGCGGCGCAGCCCGGAAACGCAGCGACGAGCCGCGCTTCCCGCCCCGCCCGGGGGCCGGCGATGTGCACCATCCCGATCCGCGCCTCCTCGACCTCGACGACGCGCCGTTTCGGCAGCGCCGCCATCAAGACGGGCTCGTCCATGTTCCCGTGCACGGCCTCGACTCGGCCCAGCTGTTCCAGCTCGGCGAGCACCGACGCAGCGACGAAGTCGCCGCCGTGCAGGATCAGGTCGGCGGGTTCGAGCTCCCGAATGCATGCGTCCGGCAACCGCCGCGCTCCGCGCGGCAGGTGCGTATCGGAGATGACCGCGACCCGCGTCAGCCGACGTCCCGTCCCGTTCTCGGGACGTCGCTCGCAAAGGAGGCGAGCGGGCGGCGCGCAGCACAGTACAAGCAGTACGGGCAAGCGACGCCCGCGACGGATCCTGCTGCGAGCGGCGTCAGGCGGGCCCGGAGCCGGGCTTCGCCCGGCGGGAGGGCCTGCCGCCCGAGGACGGGAGGCCGTTCAGGAAGCGGCCGTCGCGGTAAACGAGCTCCCCGTCCGCGTAGACCTCGCTGCCCGAGCGCAGGTCGCAGATCATGTCCCAGTGGAGCGCCGAGCGGTTGAGCCCGCCCGTCTCCGGATACGCGGTGCCGAGCGCCAGGTGCACGGTTCCGCCGATCTTCTCGTCGAAGAGGATGTTGCGCGTGAACAGCGGCACGGCGTCGTTCAAACCGAACGCGAACTCCCCGACCCGCTTCGCTCCTTCGTCCATTCCGATCATCTCCTCGAGGAAGTCTTGGCCGCGAGCCGCGCTTGCCTCGACCACCTCTCCGCCTTCGAAGCGCAGGCGCACATCGTTGACCTCGCGTCCGTGGAAGACGGCCGGATAGGTGAAGCGGATCTCGCCCTCGACGCTCGTCTCCACCGGCCCGGTGAAGACCTCGCCGTCGGGAAAGTTCTCATGGCCCTTCGCGGCAATCCACTTGCGGCCGGCGACGCCGACGGTCAGATCGGTTCCGTCGGCGACGATGCGTAGCTCGCTCTTCTCGCCCAGGAAGTCGGCGACCAGTTGGAGGCGGTCCGCGAACGCCCGCCAGCGGGCCACGGGGTCTTCGTCGTCCAGGAACGCGGCTCGGTAGACGAAGTCCTCGAAATCGACGAGCGACATCTCGGCGTCCTGCGCGCCGGCGTTCGTCGGATAGACCGCCAGTACCCAGCGCAGCTCCCCCTTCGACGCGCGCTCCAGGTAGCGGTTGCGCAGGTACTCGTTGGCCCGGTGGTGACGCGCCTCTCGCGCCGGATCGACGGTGGCGAGGCTCTTCGTGTTCCACGGCGCCTCGACCACGATCCGGACGTCGGCGCGCTCGATGTCAGCCTCGCGGGTCGGGTTCACCCAGTCGAGCTGGAAGTCCTGTGCCTCGAGCATCAAGTTCTCCGCGAGGCCCTCGACGGCGATGCGCGGGACGGGATAGCCCCCGGCCCGGAGCACGGAGCGGTAGATCTCGCGCACGAGCGGCTCGGCGAGCGTCGACGACTCGATCGTGACCATGTCGCCCTCGCGCACGCGCGTCGAATAGCCGACCAGCACGTCCGCGAGCCTCGTGTGGCGTGCGTCAGACACCGGTCTCGACGGCTTCCCGCTTCGCGTTCGGCGCGCTCAAGAACTGGCCCGCCCGCCAGATCAGCTCACCGTCGGCGTACACCTCGCCGTCGGCGCGCACGTCGCAGATCAGGTCCAGGTGCAGGGCCGAGCGGTTCACGCCGCCGAGCTCCTCGAAGCCCATTCCGAGCGCGACGTGCATCGTCCCCCCGATCTTTTCGTCGAGGAGGATGTTGTTCGTGAAGCGGTCGATCTCGTAGTTCAGGCCGAAGGCGACCTCGCCCGCGAACCGCGCCCCAGCGTCGAGATTCAGCAGCGCCTGCAGGTAGTCGCCTCCGACCGACGCCTCGGCGTCGACCACGCGGCCGCCGTCGAACCGCAGCCGGACGTCGGTGATCTCCCGGCCCTTGAACGTCGCCGGGAACGCGAAACGGATCGTGCCCTCGGTCGCGTCCTCGACGGGACTCGTGAAGACCTCTCCGTCGGGCATGTTCTGGGCCCCGTCGCCGGCACGCCACGACCGGCCGCCGACGTTCAGCCTGAGATCGGTGTCCTCGCCGACGATCCGCAGTTCGCGCACCTGCTCAAGCGCCTTCGCCCGCTCCCACAGGGACGCCGCGAACCCCTTCCAGTACGCGACCGCATCGGCGCCGTCGTGCACGTGACAGGCGCGAAAGACGAAATTCTCGTACTCGCGCAGCGACATCTCGGCGTCCTGCGCGTGCGCCTGCGTGGGAGCCAGCGTCCCGCACCAGCTCATCTCTCCGCGCTCAATGCGCTCGCGGCGGCGCATCAGAAGCTTGCGCTCGGCCGCGATCAGCCGCTGCTGGCGCTCGGTGTCGAGGCGGGTCAGGGCCCGCGTGTTCGACTGCGACCAGATGGTGGCGATGGCATCCAGCCGCTCGATCTCCTCCCAGTCGATCGGCGAGATGAACTCCAGCTGCGCGTCAGAGGCCTCCGCGATCTTCAGCTCGTCGATTCCCTCGAGCTCGACGGCGGCGTAGGGATGCGCCCCGGCGCGTAGCGCCGCCCGGTGCAGCGCCGCAATCAGCGGGCTCGCCACCGGCAGGCCGTCGATCCGCATCACCTGCCGCTCGCGGAGTCCGAGCGAATAGCCGACGATCAGCTCGGCGAGCCGCTCGACGCGCGGGTCCACGGTTCGCTATCTCCTCTTCTTCGGCTTCGCCTTCGGCGCGCCGACCTTGAACGGCGAGCCGATGTAGACGTTCGCCCGCTCCGGGTTCATCGAAGCCGACAGGCGGACGCCGTAGACGTAGAAGCCCGGCCTCACGACTCGCGCCGGCAGGCGGACGACACGGCCGAAGTACGCCTTGATCTTTCCGGTGCCGACGAGCGCCGGCTTCGAGCGGGGGTTCGCGAGCGCCGCGGCGACGATGCGGCGCGACCGCGGGCTCAGGCGAGCGCCCGCGACGCGGAAGAGGCCCGCCCGGTAGAGCGCCTCCTCCTCGGCGTTGGCACGGAAGGCCCAGACCTTGTTGCTCGCCTTCTGGGGGCGCAGGTAGCGGCTCAGCCGCACGGCCGCGCCCTGGACGGTGGTGACGTGGCGCCACCTCGTCGGCGTGCCCGCGCACCGACCGCCGGTCTGGGCGATCGCGTTCTTCACCTCGTCGTAGGCGGGCCGCCTGGTCTTGTCGGCGCGCAGCAGGCCGCTCTGCCAGCGGTCGAGATCGGTCTCGTCGATCAGGTGGAAGAAGCTGACGGCGCGGACTCCGGGGTCGCACACGACCATGCGGACGACCGCTCCGTAGTAGCGGGCCTGGGTCCCCTCGTCGACCGGAATCACGTTCTCCCGGCCGTGGTAGAGCGCGAGGAGGTTCTGCGAGATCCCGACCTGCCAGCCCGTCTCGTCGAGCACGAGCCTGAGCGTTCCGCGCGCTGCGCCGGGCTCGGCGAAGACCGGCTGCGTCGTCGTGTGAAACGCATCCCAGATCGCCTGCTTGATCCGGTCGAGGTTCGGAATGCCCCCATTCGGCCACGTGTACCCGACCGCGGGGGCTTCGTTGTTCTGCCGCGGGTAGGGATGGAACGCGAGCTCGTCCATCAGCGGCTTCGTGCGGCCGCTTCGCTTGTAGGCGTCGCCGAGATTCTTGATGAACCGCACCGGCGACACGGAGATATTGCTGGACGCACGCGGGTTGTCGTTCCCGCGCGGCGAGAGGCCGATCCCGATCACATTGATGTTCTCGTCGACGCCCTTCAACGCGTCGTAGGCGCGAGCGAGCACGTTGTAGTAGATCCCGCCCGAGACCGCGACGCCGCGGGCGTCGAACTGGGGCTGGAGGAAGCGCGGCTGGTTCGGCTCGTTGCCGATAACGAAGTCCTTGACCTGCGGGTAGGTGCGAGCGAGCTGCGCGAGGAAGGCCGCGAACTGAGCGGGCGCCGCCGGCGAGCTCGTCAGATCCCGCGGATGCGCGGTCGAGACGGCGAAGATCACGCGGACGCCGTGGATCGCCGCCTGTGGCAGCCAGTAGTCGATCGAGGCCTGGTTTCGGATCGTGGTCGGCTCGGCCGCGTCCCACGAGATGCCGATGCGGTTCTCGGTCAGCCCGACGTCGTTGAGCGTCGAGAAGAACCAGGTCCCGTCGGAACCGGTGCCCGCGTCGTCGGTCACGCCGAAGCCGACCGCTCCGGTTGCAGAGCTGGAGAGCGCGAGCGCCACCACGGCGCAGGCCATCAACGTCCAGATTCTCGTCACAGTCTCCCTTCCTCGGCGTCTAGGTTGTCACGCCCACCGGCCGTCCGCATGGGCCAACCGGCCTACTCTTCGGCGCCCCAAGGACTATTCCTTAGCTCCCGACTCAGCCAGCAGAGCGTCCACGAGCCTACCTGCGCCGAACCGAACCGGGTCGTCGGCAGGAAGCCCCGTTTCCGCCTCGGCCGCGGCCACGGCCCGGCGCGCCGCTTCGTCGTCGAGGTCGCGCGTGTTGAGCGCGATACAGACGACCCGAGCCGGACGGACCGGGAGCGCGACCCGCTCGTGCAGCTCGACGAGATCGCGAAGCGGGGGAATCGGATGGCCTTCTGCGCCTTCGATCTCAGTGCTCCCGGCGAGGTGGCAGAGAACGAACGCGTGCGGCGCCGCGCCGTGGATGAGGCCGAGGGTGACTCCGGAGTACATCGGATGGACGAGCGAGCCCTGGCCCTCGACGATCAAGAGCTCGCCCCCGCGCCTCGCGCCCTCGACGACGAGCTGCTCGGCCGCGCCGGCGAGGAAGTCCGCCTTCACCGCGTCGACCGCTATCCCCCACCCTGCGATCGCGATCCCGGTCTGCCCGGTCGGCACGAACACCGACTTCAGCCCTCGTCGGCGCGCCTCGCGGTCGAGCTCGATCGCCACCGTCTTCTTGCCGATCGCGCAGTCCGAACCGACGGTCAGGACGATCCTGGCATCGACGCGCAGGTTCTCTCCCGTGGGGACGTTGAGGTCGTCCGGCGGCTTGCGCAGGTCCCGGAGCTCGGTGCCGTGGCGCCGGGCGAGCTCGGTCATCTCTGCGTCCTCGGTCAGGAGCTCGTGCAGGCCGTTCTCGACGTCGAGCCCGTTCGCGATGCAGCTCTTGAGCAATTCCCGCCATTCGGGCGGGAAGCGGCCGCCCTGGGTGGCGACCCCGACGAGCGCCGTCGTCGGGTCGAACCGCAGAGCCTCGTCGACGGTGCCGACGATCGGGATCCCGTCGTACGTCTCGCCCGCATGGGTGGAGTCCACGATCGCGACCGTCGGCGTCTCCGCGTACGCGATCACCCCGCGTGCGGTCTTGCCGTAGTGCGGGTCGTGCGATTTACCCTCAGCGAGGACTAGGTATCGCTTCTTCGACGCCAAGTCCCGGCGATTCTGCCGGTAGCTGGATCCCGTCGACGAATTGCACGCCCGGCCAGGGATCTTCGGCGAGCAGCAGGTTGCCGTCGAGGTCGACGTGGTCGCAGAGGCTGGCGATCTGGCATCCCGCTGCGATGCCGAGGCCGGACTCGACCATGCAGCCGAGCATGACGCCGAGGCCGAGCGCTCGTGCGGTATTGGCGATCCGGAGCGCCTCCCTGATCCCCCCCGACTTGGCCAACTTGATGTTCACGCCGTGAGCCCGCTCCGCGCAGTCGGGGACGTCCTTCGCCGTGTGGCAGTCCTCGTCGACATAGACGGGAATCGGCGAGCGCTGCTTGAGCTTCGGGCCATCGGGATCCCCCGCCGCCAACGGCTGTTCGCAGTACTCCACCCCGAGCTCCGCCAGCTGTGGCAGCGCCTCGAGGGCTTCCTCCGCCGACCAGTACTCGTTGACGTCGACCTGGAGCGGCAGGTCGGTCACACCGCGGACGGCGCGTACCCGCTCGACGTCGAGGCCGTCACGGCCGCCGAGCTTGAGCTTCAGCCGCTTGAAGCGGCCTCCGACGCGCTCCGCGCGACGCGCCATGCCGTCGGGGTCGCCGAGCCAGATCGTCCACGATGTCGGCGGGCCCTCCCGGCGCAGGCCGAGCAGCCGCCAGACCGGGAGCCCGAGCAGCTTCCCCTGCAGGTCGTGGAGCGCGGCGTCGAGGGCTGCGCGCGCGGCGTATTCCTGCGGCGGAAGCCGGTCTTCGATCTCGTCGAGCGCGAAGGGGTCGTCGCCCAGCAGCCCGGCGCACTCCTCGAGATACGCGCGGGCCGACTCCGCCGTCTCGCCGTAGTGCTCGCTGGGCGCGGCCTCGCCGTACCCCGTATGGCCCTCGTGCCGCAGCTCGAGGTGGACGACGTCGGCCTCGTCCTCGGAGCTGCGTGCGATGACGAACGTCTCGCCGAGCTTGAGCGTGACGACGCGGGTCTCGAGCTCCACGGGCCTAGCCTATTGGCCTGGCGATTGAAGGTGCTGAACCTCGCCTTCGGCGGCTGCTACCGAGGCGCGAATACGGGCTTCACGTTCAGGCTCGCCGGCGTCACCCGTACCGACAATGCCGCCTGGCACTTCGCGGGTCCCGGAACGTCGGAGGAGCGCGAGATGAAGCGGACGCTCCACCAGGGCGGCTGGAACGCACTCAACCTCTACGCGACGACCGCCGGCGCCTACCTCGGCTGGTCGTACTTCCCCGGCCTGCCGGACTCGCGGCAGTACCTCGACGGCATCGTCGTCGACTGGGAGTCCATGCCCGGTGCCTCCTCAAGGTACGCCGGGCGCTTCGACCTCGGGCACACGGCGACGCATGAGGCCGGACACTGGGTCCACCTGCACCACGTGTTCAACGGCGGGTGCAACGCGAAGGGCGACTACGTCGACGACACGCCGCCGCAGCTGATCGCGACGAGCGGGTGCCCCGAGGGCCAGGACAGCTGTAGGGAGCCGGGCCTCGACTCGATCCACAACTACATGGACTACTCCGACGACCCTTGTTACAACCAGTTCACAGCGGGTCAGGCCGCGCGGATGCAGGACGCGTGGCTGTTCTTCCGGGCGAACAGCTAGCGCCGCGCTCTAGCGAATCGACGGGCGGGGAACTCCCCGCCCGTCGTCGTTCGTTGGAATCGTTAGCGTGTGAAACCGCTGGCGAGCTACCTCCGCGGCCTGAACCCCCACCTGCCGCGGCAGGTGTGGCTCGTGCAGGCGGGCGGAGTCGTGAACTCGGTCGGGAACGGGGTCGTGTTCCCGTTCATCGTCATCTACCTGCACAACGTGCGCGGGATCTCGTTCGCGCTCGCCGGGCTGGCGCTGTCGGTCGGTGCCGTGGTCAGCCTCGCAGCCGGATTCGCCGCCGGCTCGATCGTCGACCGCGTCGGCGGCCGCAACACCCTGCTCCTCGGGCTCGCGCTGCAGGCGACTGCGTTCGCCCTCTTTCCCTTGATTCGGGAGCCGTGGCTCGCGTTTGCGCTGCTGGCGGTCGAGGGCGCCGGAACGGCGTGTTTCTGGCCGGGCCAGTCGACGCTGCTCTCGCGGCTGACGTCGTCGGCTCAGCGGCACTCGAGCTTCGCCCTGCAGCGGATCAGCATGAACCTCGGCATGGGTCTGGGCGGGTTGATGGGCGGCTTGATCGCGACCACAGCGCATCCGAGAACCTTCACCGAGCTCTTCCTGCTCGACGCGGCGACGTTCCTCGTCTTCATCGCGGTGCTCTCGACCGTCCGCGAGCCAAGACCCGTCCAGGAAGCTCATGAGGAGGTCGAACGGGGCTATGGGCCTGCGCTGCGCGACCGCAACTTCATGAGCCTGGTCGCGCTGAACGTGATCTTCGTCGCCGTCGGGTACGAGCTCTTCGCCCTGCTCCCGGCATTTGCCAAGAACGAGGCGGGCGTGAGCGAGCGCTGGGTCGGGTTCATGTGGCTGGCGAACACGCTCTTGATCGTGCTCATCCAGCTGCCCGTCTCGAAAGCGCTCGAGGGCAGGCGGCGGATGGCGGCCCTCGCGCTCATGTGTGTTCTCTGGGCGGCCGGCGCTCTCGTGATCTTGGCGGGTGGCATCTTCCTCACGGCCACGGCGGCGGCACTCGTCTTCGTCGCGGCTACCGTGATCTTCGGCCTCGGCGAGACGCTGCAGGGGCCAACGCAGGCGCCGCTCGTCGCCGACCTCGCGCCGGACCCGCTGCGCGGCCGCTACTTCGCGCTCGGCAGCATGTCGTGGAGCGCCGGGAGCATCCTTGGACCCGCCGTCGGGGGGCCGTTGCTCGGCTGGGAGCCTCTTGCCCTGTGGCCGCTCTCCGCCGCGGTCTGCGTGCTGGCGGCGGCCGGGTGTCTGGCGCTCGAGCGCCGGCTTCCCGCGCCGGTGCGGCGAACCCCGATCGGCGAGGCTCCGGCTGCGGAGCCGATGCCGCTGGCCGAGCCCGCCTCGCTCTGAGGAGGGCTACACTGATCGCTCCGCGCCTGTAGCTCAGGGGATAGAGCGCGCGCCTCCGGAGCGCGAGGTCGCAGGTTCGAGTC
This sequence comes from Gaiellaceae bacterium, assembly GCA_044870105.1. Lineage (GTDB taxonomy): Bacteria > Actinomycetota > Thermoleophilia > Gaiellales > Gaiellaceae > JBKPFU01. The sequence continues at coordinate 33,721 of JBIOYJ010000014.1, forward strand.
CTGCCAGGCGCACTTCCGTGGCGGCTTCCGCGACATAACCGTGTCCGCGCTCGCCGTGGGCTTCGGGCTCGGCCTCTTCGTCGCCGCACAGATCGGCCCCGTTTCGCTCTTGATCGTCCGGTCCGTGCTGCGCGGCTCGCTGCGAATCGGGCTGGCGATGGCGGCGGCCGTGGCGCTCGTCGACCTGCTCTACGCCTCACTCGGGCTCGCGGGGGCGGCCCGCCTGATCGATGCCGCCGACGGCGCCCGCGTCGCACTCGGAGTCCTCGGCGCGGCCGTGCTGATCATGCTCGGCCTCCGGACGATCTGGAGTGGCTTCCGTGCCCGCCTTGGCTTCGAGACTCCGGCTGAGGTGGCGACACCGCGCCGGGCCTTCGCGACGGCCTTCGCGGCCACCGCGCTCAACCCGCTCACGATCGCCCTCTGGACGGCAGCGTTCCCAGCCGCGGCGGCGACCAGCGCCACCGGCTCGCTCATCGCGACCGTCGCTCTCCTGGTCGGTGTCGGGCTCGGGACGCTCACCTGGTACAGCGGGTTCTCAGCGGCCGTCTCAATCGCTCGCCGGCGGATCGGCTCCCGTCTGCTCGCTGCCGTCGACGTCGCGGCCGGGGCCGGGATCGTCGGCTTCGGCGCGCTCCTCGCCTACCGCTCGGCGCACGAGCATTGAGCGCTACAGGCAACGTGTCGCGCCGATCTGGCTGGCCGCGGTCCTGCTCGCCCGGCTGGCCGAGAAGTTGCGCTGGAGCGCACCGGCGAACTTCTGCTTGTTGCCGGCCTTCGCGGCGTCGGCCGCGTCCTTGACGGCGGCGACGATCCGGTCGTTCGCGTCGTTGAAGCGCCGCACCAAGTCGCTGAGCGCATCCGGCGGGTTCAGCCTCTTGAACCTGACGACAGTGTCGGCGGCGATCCTGGCTGCGCGCTCGCCGTTCTTCTTCCAGGTGCGCATCGACTGGGTCAGCCTGAGCGCGGCGACCTCCTGATTCGCATTCGTGCAGAGCTGGTCGAGCGCATTCGCGTACTGCTCGCTCGTCATCGACCGGGTCTTGGTGCCACCACCGCCGCCACCGCCGCAGCCCGCAACGAGCACGAGCCCAGCCAGCGGCAGCACGAGAAGCCTGCGCATCCACCGCAGGCTAGCCGAGCAGAAGCGCGCGGGTAGCCTGAGCCCGTGCGAGCGTTCGCGCGCTACGTCGCCAGCCTGAACCCGCAGCTCCCCCGCGCAGTCTGGCTACTCCAGGCGGGCGGGCTCGCGAACATGTTCGGGAACGGCGTCGTCGTCCCGTTCCTCGTCATCTACCTGCACAACGTGCGCGGGATCTCGCTCGGGCTCGCGGGCTCGATCGCCGCGGCGAATGCGCTCACGGCACTCGTCTCGGGGGCGATCGCGGGGTCGCTCGCCGACCGCATCGGGGCGCGCACCACGCTCGTGGCCGCGCTCGTCGTGATGTCGGTCGCCTTCGCGTTCTTCCCGCTGATCCGGGAAGCCTGGCACGCCTTCCTGCTGAACGGCCTCGCCGGGATCGGCAGCGGAGCCTTCTGGCCGAGCCAGGGCACGCTCCTGTCCGCGCTCACCCCTCAGGAACGCCGGCCGGCGGCCTTCGCGCAGCAGCGCGTGACGATGAACCTCGGGATCGGGCTCGGCGGCCTCGTCGGGGGCCTGATCGCCACCACCAGCGACCCCTCGAGCTTCACGCTCCTGTTCGTCATCGACGCGGTCACGTTCCTCGTCTTCGCGCTGATCCTCACCCGGGTGCCGTCTCCCGCGCGCGAGGCGGCTCCCGAGCACGAGGAGCGCCGCGGCTACCGCGCCGTCTTTCGCGACCGGCCGTTCGTCTCGTTCGTCCTGCTCAACACCGTCTTCATCGCCGTGAGCATCGCGCTCTTCTCCGAGCTGTTCCCGGTCTTCGCCAAGAACGAGGCGTCGGTCAGCGAGCGCGGGATCGGGCTGATCTTCTTCCTCAACACGCTCCTGATCGTGTTGATCCAGCTCCCCACGGCGAAGTTCCAGGAAGGGAAGCGGCGCATGTCCGCGCTGGCGGTGATGGCCGTCCTCTTTTCCGCGTCGTGGCTGATCGTCCTCGCGGGCGGACTCTGGCTCGAGGCGGGCGCGGCGACCGCGCTCTTCGCGTTTGCCTTCACGGTCTTCGCGCTCGGCGAATGCCTGCACGGGACGGTCCAGGGACCGCTCGTCTCGGACCTCGCCCCGCGGCGGCTGCTGGGGCGCTACATGGCGCTCTCGAGCTCCTCGTGGCAGGTCGGATTCATCATCGGCCCGGCGGCAGGTGGGTTCGTCCTGCAGGCGGAGCCGTTCGCGCTCTGGCCGCTGGCCGCGGCGATCTGCGTCGCCGGAGCGGGATGGGCGCTGCTGCTCGAGCGCTCGCTTCCGCGGCCGGTCAGGCGGACGCCTGCGCCGGCGGAGCGGCCGGTCCTCGTCGAAGCGTAGGATCCCGTCATCCGCATCACCGGGGTCATAGCTCTCGCCGTCATCGTGAGTGCGCTCGGACTCGCGAGCGCCCAGTCGGCGCCGCCGAAGCCGATGTCGCTCATCGTCGGAGTGCGCGGCAAAGGGAAGGTCTTCAGCTCCCCGAGGGGGATCGCCTGCCCGCGGCGATGCAAGGCGAGGTTCCGGTTGGGCGCGAGAGTCAACCTCTCCGAGCGCGCGGCCCGCGGCTGGAAGTTCGAGAACTGGCGGGGGGCGTGCTCCTCGAGCCGAAGGCTTTGCAAGCTTCGCTTGCACGACACCCCGGTCAAGCGCGTGCGGGCGATCTTCTCGAAGCGACCCACGCATCCGCCTCCCCCGCCGCCCCCA
>JBIOYJ010000015.1:0-18392 GCA_044870105.1 Gaiellaceae bacterium
CGATGTCGGCTCGTCGCATCCTGGGGCTGGAGTAGGTCCCAAGGGTTGGGCTGTTCGCCCATTAAAGCGGTACGCGAGCTGGGTTCAGAACGTCGTGAGACAGTAAAACCTTGCTGTCTATAAATCCGGCCAAATGCTGGAAACTCCGAGTATCCCGCACTACTCATCGTGAACCGTCCGACCGGACGTTTACGATAGTGACAACGTGCCGGGTGCGGACAATCAGCAGGAAAGGCTGGATAGCTACATCTCAGGGTACGTTGACGGAGAAGGAAGCTTCTCGGTCTCTGTGCAGCGCAATCTGACGTGTCGTGTCGGGTTTCAGCTTGTGCCGGAGTTCCATGTCAGCCAGAACGGTGATAGGGCTCAGGTGCTTGAGTTGATTCGCGATCGGCTGGGTTGCGGCTACATCAAGCCGAACAGCAGGCGCGATCGAGCGCTCGTCCTCGTGGTGCGAAACCGCGAAGCGTTGCTTGATCGGGTCATTCCGTTCTTCGAGCGTTCCCCGATGCTCTCTGCGAAGCAGGCGGACTTCGAGAAGTTCGCTCGCATCGTGCGAAATATGGCTCTCGGTCACCACCGCACGGCCGCCGGCTTTGGCGAGCTCCTAGAGCTTGCGCTCTCGATGAACGGGAGCGGCCGGCACCGCAAGGTGCGGTGGACAGAGCTCGTAGCTATCCAGAATCCTCAGAGACTGTATGCCGGACAGGGCCGAAGGGCCCGGAAGATACAGTCCGAGCTGCATGGCGACATGCAGAGTCAGGCAGAAATGACCTGACCCTCGAGCGCGATTCGCGCTCGGGAGTAACAAAACTGTCGGTCCCTATCCACCATGGGCGCTGGAAGCTTGAGAGGAGTCGTCCCTAGTACGAGAGGACCGGGACGAACAGACCGCTGGTGTATCAGTCGTCGTGCCAACGGCGCTGCTGATTAGCCACGTCTGGATGGGATAACCGCTGAAAGCATCTAAGCGGGAAGCCCACCTCGAGATGAGGCTTCCCATCCCCTTGAGGGAGTAAGGGCCGTGGGAGACCACCACGTTGATAGGCGGGACGTGCAAGCGCGGCGACGCGTTCAGCGGACCCGTACTAATTGCCCGAGGTCTTGATTTGAACACCAAGGATGTCGCTATGGAGTTTTGAGGGTGCGCTGCGCCCTCGAAAGTTCGTCCGAGCCAGACTCAAGTCAGGCACGGGATTGACAAGCTTTCGGCGGCTATAGCGGCGGGGAGACACCTCTTCCCATTCCGAACAGAGAAGTTAAGCCCGCCAGCGCCGATGGTACTCGGGCGGCAACGCCCCGGGAGAGTAGGTCGCCGCCGATTTTTCTCCATTGGCCGGTGCCAGGCTTCCAGCCTGGCTCCGGCGAACGTTCTGTCGCCGGAAGTCCTGCGGACTTCCGGCGTTTTTTCGTTTACGCCGCGCGGAGTTTTTCCCTCCAGTCGGGATCCAGCTCTCGGAGCCGTCGGACGCGCTCGCCGATAGGTGGATGCGTCACGAACATCGCGGCGAGTCCTTTCTCGAGGAATGGATTCACCGTGTACAGGGGCTCGGTCGCCGGGCTGGCTCGGAATTCGACGAGCTCGGTCGCCTGCTCGAGCCGGATCAGCGCGTCGGCGAGACCGTGCGGCGACGCGCAGATCGCCGCAGCCGTGCGATCTGCCTCGAACTCGCGCTTCGGCGAGAGCATCAAGTGGAGCAGCGACGCGGCGACCGGCGCGAGGACGAACAACAACGCGCGCTGGAACCAGCCTCCGATCCGGCTGGTCTCCACGAGCGCGCCCGCCATGACGGCCAGGGACGACTGGAGCAGAACGTCGCGATTGCGGATGTGCGCCAGCTCGTGCGCGAGCACTCCCTCGAGCTCGGCAGGCGGCAGCGCGCCGAGGAGTCCCTCGCTGACCGCGATCGCCGATCCGCGCGCCCCGCGGCCGGCCGTGAGGGCGCGGGGATGACCGTCGCGCAAGATGAAGACGCGGGGTTTGGGCACTTCTGCGAGCGCGGCCAGGCGCCCGACGGCCGAATGAACGGCCGGCGCCTCGGCCGGGGGCAGCTCGCGCGCGCCGACCATCCCGAGCGCGATCCGGTCGGCGTAGAGATACGCCGCGCCGGCGAGCAGCAGCGCCGCGAAGATCAAAATCGACAGCAGGCGATAGTTGCCCACGGCGAGCGGAACCGCCGCGAGGGCCGCGCAAATGCCGATTAGGAGAAGCCAAGCCTTGAGCACGTTCCTCACCCGAAGGAGGACGCCGCTCATGGGCTAGGACTCGCTGACGTCCCCGTCGTCTTCGGCCAAGCCGCGCGGCGGCCAATCGGGCTCCGGCGCGTCGCAGCGGCTCGAGCAATGCAGCGACGCGATGTTCTGGAGCGGGATGAGGATGTGGCCGTTGAGCTCGATGTGGGGGACGTCCTCGACGAAGCAATACGCAGTGAGGACCCCGTCCTGGTAGTCGCCGCCGAAGAGGGCGACCTCGACCTGCTCACCCTTGTACTTGTTGGTGTAGTCCTCCAACCGCGCCCAGTCTAGCCGCGGTGTCTCAGCCCGCCGGGGTGGGCGGCCGAGCGGCGGCGGCTCGGCGCTCCGCCTGGTCTCGAGCGAGCAGATCGTCGATCTCCCCCGCGGGGCAGAGCTCCGTTAGCTTGCCGTCCTCCATGCAAACGGCCGAGAGGCGGGCATTTGGCTCGACGGGGCGCACGCGGCGATAGGCCGCGATGTCGAGCCCGAGCGCGCCGGCATGGATCGCCCGGATGGGGCCCCCGTGCGAGACGATCAGGATGCGGTCGTCTTCGTGGGCGGCGGCGAGCCGGCGAACGGCCTCGAGCACACGACGGCTCATCGCGTCGTAGCTCTCGCCGTCGTCCCAGCCGCGCTCCCCGTTGAGCCAGCGCAGGTAACCGTCGGGGAAACGTGCTTCGGCCTCCTCGCGCGTCAGCCCCGACCACGACCCGACGTCGACCTCGCGCAGCTCAGGGACCTCGCGTACGTCCACCTGCTGCCGGTCGGCCACGGCTTCGGCGGTCTCGCGCGCGCGCCGAAGATCGCTCGAGTAGACCGCGGCGAGGTCGATGTGGGCGAGCCGCTCCGCCAGCGCTACCGACTGCGATCGACCCTCGTCGGTAAGCGGGCGATCGGCGTGCCCCTGCCAGCGACGTTCCCGATTCCAGTCGCTCTGCCCGTGCCGAGCCAGGAGCATCGTGGTCATGCTTGTACGCTAGCCGCCCATGGAGCTCGGGCTGCGCGACCGGATCTGCGTCGTGACGGGATCGACTGGGGGCATCGGACTCGAAGTCGCGCGGATGCTCTCCCAGGAAGGTGCGCGCGTGGTTGTCTGCGGCAGGGACTCGCGGCGGGTGGAGCGGGCGCGCGAGCAAGCCGGTGCGACGCTCGGGATCGCGTGCGACCTCGCGGAGCCGGGCGCGCCGGAGCGGCTGATCTCGCAGTCAAACCAGGAGCTGGGGGACGTGAACGTGCTCGTGAACAACGTCGGCGTCGCGTATCAGGCGAGCTTCGACGAATTGACCGACGCGCAGTGGCAGGAGATGTGGGAGCTGAACGTGATGAGCTACGTGCGCGCGATCCGCGCCGTGCTGCCGACGATGCGCGACGGCGGCGGGACGATCGTGAATGTCTCGTCGACCGCCGGCAAGCGGCCGTCGACCGGGATGCCGAACTACTCGGTCACGAAGGCGGCGGTGCTGTCTCTCTCGCGCCTGGTCGCGGACGTCTACGCCGGCGACGGGATCCGGTGCAACGCGGTCACGCCCGGTCCGACAGCGACCGATGCCTGGCTGGCGGAGGGTGGCCTCGCCGATCAGCAGGCAGAGCGGAGCGGGAGAGGGCGGGAGGAAGTGCTCGAAGCCGTCGGCGCCGGCCGCCCGCTCGGTCGGCTGGCGGAACCGGCGGAGATCGCGTCGGTGATCGTCTTCCTCTGCTCCGATCGCGCCTCGTACGTGACCGGATCGGCGTGGAGCGCCGATGGAGGCACCGTCCCGATCATCATCTGATGCTGTTTCGGCGCGGAGCGGTCACAAACCCGTGCGCCGGCCGCCGCTAGCCTGCCTGTAGGGGTTCAGGGGGAACCCCTGGGGGCGGTTGGGGCAAATCACGTAGGTGCCCGGGAGTCAGGGGATGCCGGCGCTTGCAGCGGCCGGGGCAGCGGCTAGAGTCGAGAGGGTGCCGGAGCTAGCCGGAAGAATCGCGGACGCCTTCGAAAGCCGCGTTCGACAGCACGAGGAGGCGGCACTTTCGCCGCTCGCCGTCCGTTCCTACGAGAGCCGTGGGCGTGCGCGCGAGGAAGACGAATGCCGCGTCCGTACGCCGTTCCAGCGCGACCGAGACCGGATCCTGCACTCCAAACCTTTCCGCCGGCTGAAGGGGAAGACACAGGTCTTCATCGACCCGGCCGGAGACCACTTCCGCACGCGCATGACCCATACTCTCGAGACGACCGCGATCGCCCGCGGGGTCGCGCGCGCGCTTCGCCTGAACGAGGACCTGACCGAGGCGATCGGGCTCGGCCACGACATGGGCCATCCTCCGTTCGGTCACGCGGGCGAGGAGGAGCTCGACGCCTGTCTGCAGGCTCGCTTCGGGGAAGGCTTCCGGCACAACGAGCAGTCGCTCCGCATCGCGGAGTCGCTCAACCTCACCTGGGAAGTCTGCGACGGCATCCTCAAGCACACCGGGGACGACGAACCGGACACACTGGAGGGGAAGATCGTCCGCATCGTCGACCGGGTCGCGTACATCAACCACGACATCGACGACGCAATCCGCCATGAGATCCTTCGAGCCGAAGATCTGCCCCGCGAGGAGATCGAGCTGCTCGGGGAACGAGGATCGAGGCGAATCGACACGCTCGTGCACGATCTGATCGAGACGTCGGCAACGACGGGCGACATCGCGCAGAGCGACGAGGTTGGCGAGGCGATGCTGTCCTTGCGGGAGTTCATGTTCACGCGCGTGTACCTAGGGCCGCAGACGAAGTCCGAGCACGACCGCGCCCACTCTGCAGTGCGGAGGATCTTCGAGCACCTCGCCGATCGCGGCGACGGCGCGAGTGAGATCGTCGACTACCTCTCGGGGATGACCGACCGCTTCGCGCTCGCCTACGCCGAAGGCATCTCCAGCTAGTGGCGCGAATCAAAGACTTTTCCGTGAGGGAGGCCGTCGAGGCGGCCGACATGGTGGAGGTGGTAGGAGCGCGAACGCAGCTGCGCCGCGTCGGAGCACGGTACACCGGCCTCTGCCCGTTTCACGAGGAACGGACGCCGAGCTTCTCCGTCAACCCGCAGGACAAGCTCTTCTACTGCTTCGGCTGCGGCAAAGGAGGCGACGTCATCTCGTTTGTCCGCGAGACGGAGCAGCTCGACTTCGCGCAGGCGGTCGAGTGGCTTGCGGAGCGCTACCGCGTCACGCTCGAGTACGAGGAGTCGTCGCCGCAACAGGAGGCGGCGAGGGCTCGACGCGAGCGGCTCCTCGCGTTGCTCGAACAGGCAACGAAATTCTACGAGCGGAATCTGTGGGAGTCCAAGGTTGCCGAGCCGGTCCGCGCCTACCTCGCGGACCGCGGCCTCGGCGAGGAGGTTTGCCGCGAGTTCCGTCTCGGGTTCGCACCCGGGGGAGCGACTCTCGCGGGGAAGGCGCGCGAGAGAGGATTCACGCAGCAGGAACTCGCGGCCGCCGGTCTGGCCAACCGTCGCGGCAACGACTACTTCGCGGGCCGGCTGCTGTTCCCGCTCGCCGACGCCCGCGGGCGCGTGCTCGGCTTCCAGGCTCGCAGGCTCCGCGAGGACGATCCCCTGAAGGCGAAGTACGTCAACTCACCCGAGGGGGAGCTCTTCCGGAAGGGGAACCTGCTGTACGGACTCGACCGTGCGCGGGCCGCGATCACGAAGCAGGACCGTGCAGTTGTCGTCGAAGGCAACCCCGACGTCCTTGCCCTCCGTCAGGAGGGGATCGAACCCGTGGTCGCCTCGATGGGAACGGCACTGACCGAGCGCCAGCTGCGCGAGCTGTCGCGGCTGACGCACAAGCTCTATCTCTGCTTCGACGGCGATGCCGCCGGCGAGGCGGCGACGCTCCGGGGGATGGAGCTGGCGGCCACGCAGGATTTCGACGTGCGAGTGGTCGCTCTTCCCACCGGGCAGGATCCGGCCGACCTGGCGGACGGGTTCGAGGATCGGCTTCCCAGGGCGGAGAGCTACCTGCTCCACCGCGTGCGCCTCGAGATCGAGCGCGCCGAGGACCGCCAGGAGGGGTTCGTGCGCGTGCGCGAGGTGCTGTCCCCCTTCGAGGACTCGCCCGAGCGCCAGGATGCCGTCCGGCTGGCTGCGGATCGGCTCGACCTTCCGCGCGAGACCCAGGCCGGCCTCGCGCCGGCCGGCGCGGGCCGGGCGGCCGCCGGGGTCGTGTCACCGAAGCTGCTCGAGGCGGGGGAGAGGCTCGAGCGGGACGCGCTCGCCGGCGTGGCCGCACATCCGGAGCTGGCCGAGCTGCTGGGCGGGCTGTCGCCCGAGCATTTCGACAGCGAGGTGCACCGGCTCGCGCGGCAGCATCTCCTCGAACCGAGTGAGCCGGGGCCCGAGCTCGTACCGCTCCTGGCCGAGCTCGACGCCCGCGCAGCCGCCGAAGGAATCGACGAGGAGACGACCAAGGAACTCCTCCTGCGGCTGCGTGAGCGAAAATTACGGCGGGAGCTCGCCGCGGCCGGAGGCGAGCGCGTCAAGGAGCTCCAGGACGCGCTTGCCAAAATCAGAACCGCGGTCGAGCAGCTGGCCTGATCTCGCGCGGCCGCTAGCCCCGGACAGCGCCGCTACAATCCGCCCCGCCGAGAACCGTTCCCCGGTAGCTCAATTGGCAGAGCATCCGGCTGTTAACCGGAGGGTTGTTGGTTCGAGTCCAACCCGGGGAGCTTTTCCGAGGAAGAAGAGGTCCTTAGCGTCTACATCGCCGAGGCGGAGCAGTTCATCAAGCGCGGGATCCCGCTCGTCGCCTCGGTCGCGTTCAGCTCGAACAAGCTCGAGGGCTGGACCTTCAAGAGCTCGAACGGCCACCTGCTCACGATCGGCGGCTTCATGGGGAAAGGCGACGTGATCTCCTACGATCCAGCGTCGCTCGATCCGTCCGGAAACCACGACTTGGCCGTTCGCCACGTGTACAGGCGCGACGATTTCAAGAACGTGTGGATGACCGCGACCGGCGGCATCGTCTACGTCATTCACCCGTCCAGCGTGGCGCTGCCGCCGAATACAGCCGGGCTGCCCGCGAACTGGTAGCGCCCTACCGAGCTACATGCAGCTGCAGACGAGCTCGCCCATGTGGCGACGCTCGTACTTGAGCCCACAGCGCGTGCAGGTAGGCGGCAGCACCTCGGCGCGAACGAGGAGCGCGCGCATCAGCGCCGCCCACAGGACGAGGTAGGGGACGACGAAGGCCGCGGAGTTCATATCGGCGATATCGGCCGAGCCTCCGCAGATGTTTAGGCCTCCAAAGAGCGCGCTGGGGCGGCCGGTAGAATGGCCGTCGTGAGCTGGCTGTCGATCGCGCTGCTCGCTTGCGCGGTGCTCGCCGTCATCGGGGCCGAGTGGCCGAGGCTCTCGCGGAACTTCGGTCTCGACGCGCGACGCGCGCGCGAACGCGCTCGTCGAAAGTCGCAACTCCGCGTCCTGCCGGGCGAGGACAGCGACACCGACGAGTTCGCGGCCAGCGTGGAGCGCGACCTCTCGCAGCTCCCGACCATCGACAAAAGGGATTAGCGAACGACGAAGGTCGAGCTGAAACTCCGCGTGTTCGGGAGGATCCGCGGCACGTCTTCCATGTTCTTGGCCTCCTGGTAGTCGGAGACCTGGAGGGCGATCGTGTGGCGGCCCACGGCGAGCCCGGCGCCTCCGACGATTGCGCGGCCGGCGCGTCTGAAATAGCGAACCCGCACGGCCCTGCCGTCCAGCGTCGCCGCCATCGAGCCCGGGTCGACGCCGGAGCCGCGGTCCGAGATGCGGAGCGAGACCGGGCGGCCACGCGCAACTACCCGACTCAATAGGCGGACCGCGGGCGGGCTGTGGTCGTCGATCCAGAAGCGGAAGCTGAACCGTCCGGCCGCGCGCCGGCTCGGCGTGTCGAAGACGATGTCGTAGAGGCCGGGCTTCGGCAGGACCGCTCCGACCGCCGGGGTCGGCTCGTAGAAATCTCGGACGTAGGGGTTGTTGTTGAGCGGCAGCGCGGTTTGGCCCTGAAGCCGGTTCTCGTCACCGGCGCGGACGACGCGCGGCTCGATCCGAACGCCCCGGGCGGTCGAGAGCACGACCGCGCCGAAGTTCGCCACGCGACGCCGCACGGCCACACGGAAGATCTGCTCGGGACCCGCAAGCGTGCCAAGTAGCTCCACTCCGCCGGGGTCGCTTGGATAACGGTACGAACTGACCCGGGCCGGCTTGCCCGCCGTGTTCCCGCGGTAGACGCCCGGCCGCCGCAGGCGGAGGGCCCGCTCGCGGCGCAGCTGGGGCCTGGTGACGCGAAACCAGAGGGGAATGCGGCGCTGCTCGGCGCCGCGCGCGAGCACGACGAAACCGGTGACGTCCTGCTGCGGCGCTTGCCGTGAGATCGCAAACTTGACCCCCATTCTTCCGGGGACGCCAGGGCTCGGAGTGACGCCCCCCGCGACGCCTGGATGTCGGCCCCGGAGCCGGAGACTTGCGCTCCAGACGCCGGCGCCGCCACCGGCGTCCGTGAGGGTCACGTTGGTCCCTACGGGCTTCTTGCGCGGCCCGATGTCGACCAACCCGAACGAGAGCCCCGTCGGGTTCGCGAACACCAGCGGCTTGTCCGCGGCGACGAGGTTCAGGAAGCCGCCGCCCTGACGCGTCGAGGGTGCCTCGCCGCCTCGACCAAGGACCGGCCTGCCCGTCTCGACAAGGGCCGACTTGATCTGCCGGACGGTCCACGTCGGATGCCGTTGGAGCAGAAGCGCGGCGCCGCCCGAGACGTGCGGCGTCGCCATGCTCGTCCCGCTGAACGCATCCCACGCCCCCTTCGACACCGGGATCGAGGACACGATCTGCGATCCCGGGCCGGTGAGGTCCGGCTTCATCTGGAACGAGATCGGCGTCGGGCCAGCGGAGGAGAAGGTCGTGATCTCTCGCTCGTCCGTCGACGCGGCGACCGTGATCGCCCCGGGCGCCGATCCCGGCGACGAGATCGACCCGCCGCCGAACTCCTCGAACTCGTTGCCGGCCGCGACCACCGGCACGACGCCTGCGGCGGCGGCTCCGTCGATCGCCTTGACCACCAGGTCGCGAGTCGGCTCGACCTCGGGCTCACCGATCGACAGGTTGATCACGTCCATCCCGTCCCGGACGGCGGCCTCGATCGCGGCCGCGATCTCCGGTGAGTTGCCGTCGATGCCGACTTCCGGCGTCGGGATGGTCAGGACCTTGTAGTTGCCGAGATAGGCCTTCGGGGCGACCCCCGAGAGGTGACGGCCGCCGGCGCTCGTCCGATAGTTGCCCGCGGCGATGCCGGCGACGTGCGTTCCGTGCTCCGACCACTGAGGATCGAAAGGACGGGTCGCGTAGCGCCAATGCGGACTCGGCGGCGCAAACGCCCGCGCGACGATCACCTTCGCGCTCGTGAACGCGGTCTGTCCCTTGGGGAATCCGGGCGGGAACGCATACCCGGCCGGTGCGAAGAACGGGTGCCGCACCTCGATACCGTCGTCGATGATCCCGATCTTGACCCCGTTGCCCGCGGTTTCGAGGGCGGGCCCCCAGAGACTGGGAGCGCCCACCGCCGGCACGCTTCGGTCGAGCGAGGCCCGGTACCGGACGCTCGCGTAGACCGTCTCGACGCCTTCGACTGACTCCAGGCGGTTGACATCGGTCGCCGGCAGCACGAGCGCGAGCCCGTTGAGCACGACTCGGTAGCGCCAGTGGATCCGCGCCTCTGGGATTGTCCGGTGAATCCGCGCCCAGGTCGCGTCCTGGTCTCGCGCGGGACCCGCCAGCTCGGCGACGACCTCGACGGCGGGGCCCGCGCGCGCCGGTCGAGGTTGCGCCGCGGCTCCAGCGAGCGAGCAGGCGGCCGCGAGCGCCGCAGTTATCACTAGACCCCGTATCAGGAAAAGCATGGTACGCGGCTACAATGCGCTCCGCGCGGATGTGGCGGAATTGGTAGACGCGCACGGATCAGCGCACGCGGGGGAACCACATGGTTCCCCCGCGAGCCCCCTCCTTCCGCGAGCCGATTTCACACTGAACCGAGCCGGGCAAAGCCCGCCTCGGCGACAAAGGGTGGCGATCCTTCCCGGCTACAATGCGCTCCGCGCGGATGTGGCGGAATTGGTAGACGCGCACGGTTCAGGTCCGTGTGGGGGAAACCCCGTGGAGGTTCAAGTCCTCTCATCCGCATAGCGCAATCGCTGCGACGTTCAAGCCGATGCGCAGCACAGAGTTACGATCGTTCGGTGGAAGTGAAGCGCCTTTGCGTCGCCCTGGCGTCGTCGCCAGGAGTCGCACCGGCGCAGCAGCTCTCCATCGGCGCGTTTGTGCTTCCCGACGAGCCGGGCTCCCGCGGAAGCGACCTGGGAATCGCGCTCATCGAGTTATGGGCGCATCTAGCCGATGTCCTGTCCTTCTCTCAGGAGCAGGTGGCTGACGAGGCGTACCTCGAAACCGAGGCGGGCGACGTCCGCATTCGTCTGCAAGACAGCCTGCGGCCGACCTTGTGCCTCGTCGCAGACGACCAGCGCGCCTACGTGGTGTCAATTGGCTCGGAGACTGGCGATTCGACGGTCCGCTTCGGCGAAGGAGAGGCGGGCGAGCAGCCTCCGAGCGGCTTGGAGAACGTCACCGCGACTTACCGCCGCGGCGCTGGGGACACGGGCAATCTCGAGCTAACCGGCCTCGGCCTCGAGGCGGAGTTCGTGGTCGTTGTCGTCGGCAATCCCCGGACGAACGCCCGAGGTCGTTGCTGGCGGGTCACCAAGTAGGCCTCGGGCCGCAAGTTCGCCAGCCGTCAAAGTCCTTCGCGAAAACCGATGCGCGATGCCCAGTCCGGATAGTCGATCACGGGGTTTCGGTTTCCCTGGCGCTCGAAGATGGCGGCGTTTCGATGGCGCTCGTAGACGCTGACCGGTTCAGCCGCATGCCACTCCAGGAGCATCGTCACACTGGCTTCTGAGTAGACGTTCTCGGTTGCGAGCAACCTCGGGTATCGGATGAGGAAGTAGAAGGTGGCCCGTGCAACCGGCCCCTTGCTCGCCCACGGCTCGAAACCCGCCGCTTCGGTCGTCCCGCATCGCTCGCGCACCAACATGAGCCGATCCGAGTAGTCCGCATATGCCGCGTTGCCGCGAAAGCTGTTGCACTTGCGCTCGCAGGTAAAGAGATGATGCAGGTCGCCGCGCATCGGCTCGTCGTGTGCAAACCACGACTGGGGGACGACGTGCTCGCAGTTGTACGGCTCGAGCTGCTCAACCGCGGCCTCAACGGACTCCCGATCGGCCGTGAGCGCAGCCATGCGGCTCACTCGGAATGCTGCGCGCCGAGTCTCGATCTCGGCTGCCTCCTCGATCAGGGCACGCGGGTCGTACTCCTCCTGTGTGTACAGACTCCGCAGCAGCCCGTCCTCCTGGAGGTCGATCCAGGGGTACAGCTCGACGGTGGGCCTGTATGAGGGTCGCACCCGGTGGGTCGCCTCGAGCAACGTCGAAAGCGCCAAGAAGAACGTCGCGGGATCTGACTGCGTGTCTAGGTTGGCGTAATAGCGTTCGGCCGCTTCGCGATCCGCTGCCGCGTCGAGGTACTCCCGTTCTCTCGAGGTTTCAAGCTCAGCAAGTGCTTGGCGGAGAATCTCCTCAGACACGGTCGAAGCGCCCTCTCTGAGACTACTAGGCGGGAGGCTCAGCGCTGGGCCGTGGCTCAAGCGAAGGACGCCCGCCGCCGATGCTGAAGCTCGGTCTAATGGCAGCTCTCGACAGCATGAAGATCGGTTTCGGTACCGGCCTCCGGGCGGAGCTCGAGCGGCGCGCGCACGTCGAAGATCCGTCGCCGACTCTCTCAGCCGTCGACGAAGAAGTTCCGGTCAGCCCCGAGCTCGTGCTCGTCTGCCCCGAGCTCCGCGCGGTCGAGCTGTCGCGCCTCTAACGCAAGCATCCATTTACCTCGGCATCCGGCAAGCGGGGCCGGGGAGCCATGCGGTCGCTCTCCGGTCCCGGTCCCGATTCAGTCCGGGACGGCGGCGAGCACCTGCTCCGCGTGCGTATCCGGCTTGACGCGGTGCATCACTTTGACCACGTTTCCGTCCCGGCCGATCACGAAGGTCGAGCGGGCGTACGAGCTCTTGCCCTCCTGCGAGACGCCGTAGAGGTCGCCGAGCTTCCGCTCGGGATCGGCGAGGAGAGTGAACGGCAGCCCGTGCTTCTCCTTGAACCGCTTGTGTGAGGCTTCCGTGTCGGTGCTCACCCCGAGCACGACGATGCTTCGCTCTCCGAAGACGTCGTAGGCGTCGCGAATTCCGCAGGCCTGAGCGGTGCACCCGGGTGTGTCGTCCCGGGGATAGAAATAGAGGACGACGGGCTTGCCGCGCAGCGACGACAGACGGACCCTCTCACCCTCGTCGCTCGTCAGCTCGAAGTCCGGCGCTTGTTTCCCCTCCTCGACCACCGCCGTCGATCCTATCCTGGGGGAGTGAGGCGACGCGCCGGCGGAATGAATCCAACCCTGCGGGGCTTCCTGATCATCCTCGCGGTGGCGGCGGTGATCTACCTGCTCCAGCTCGAGACGACGCTGGTCTCCCTCTCGCTGCTCCTCCAGATCATCTTCTTCATCGCGATCGCGATCGTTCTGTACATGTTCTGGCGGGACCGGCTGCGCATGGAGATCGAGACGTGGCCGACCAGGCCGACGGTGGTTTTCTACGGCAGCGCGGCGCTGATCATCGTCGACCTGGGCGCGTACTTCTGGCCCGGGCGCACGACGCGCGGGCTCGACGCACTGTCCTTCTTCTCGGTGCTGATCCTCGCCGGCTTCGCGATGTACCGCACCTGGCGCGACCAGCGCGCCTACAACTACTAGCCCCACTGGGCGGCGCCGCTCACGCCGGGCGAAGCCCGGCTCCGCGGACGCCTGACGCCGCTGGCGGCAGGATGCTGCGCCGGCGGCGCTTGGCCGTACTACTGGGTACTGTCCTGCGCGCCGCCGGCTTGCCTCCCTTGCCAGCGGCGCCCCAGTGGCGCTCGGCGCTAGGCCTCGACCCGGGACTTGGCGCCGTCGAGCGCGTCGAGCGTCGCGCGGATCGACACGTGCGTGCCGCTGCGGCATCGCTTGCGATGCCGCTGAAGAGGTCGTACCGGCTTCGCCGGTGCGACCGTTAACGCGTCGCTTGCGATGCCGCTGAAGAGGTCGCGCCGGCTTTGCCGGTGCGACCGCTAAATCCGTCCAAGGCGTCGAGAGCATCCCTAATGGAGCAATGCGTCCCGACGAAGATGGGCGTGTCGCGCTCGGTGTAGCGGCTCGCCTCCGACTCCCGCAGCGTCAGCATCAAGTGCATGAAGTCGGCCGGCTCGTCGCACTCGAACGCGGTCATGAACTCCTGGTCGTCGATCCCGAATGAATATGTGGTGTGGTTGTGGATGGTCGCGAACTGCGCGCCGATGCGCATGTGCTCGTCCATGGCCCGCTGGCGCTGCTCGATCGGCAGGGCGTACCAGGGCCGCACCTTCACGAACGGGTAGACGACCAGATATGGCGAGTTGCGGGGAGCAATCTTGCGCGCCTTCCGCGCCTGCGTGTACTGCGACGCCTTCGTCGTCGCGAGGTACGAGTAGGGAGTCTCGAGCCAGGCCGCGAGGGGCGTGCCGTTGAGCTCGGCGCCGAGCTCGCCCAGGTCCTCGTAGCGCTCCGTGATCTTCCAGAGGAAGAAGTCGCAGTCCGGGCGAACGCCTGTGACGGTGTAGGCCCGCAGCGTCTCCATGCGGCCGGCCCACTCGTCCACGACGTCAGCGAACGCGTCTTTGCCTGCCGCCCGCTCCTCCACAGGAAGCCGGCGCCAGGCGGCATCGACTCGGTAGAAGCTGTACGCGACGTACTGGCCGCTCACGCGGCCAACTTTAGAGAAGGCCTAACGCCTAACGCCGCCTGCAGCGTGTGAGCGTGCCGGTGCGGGCGGCCTCGGCGGCCGCCTTGACGATCGGGAAGCTCAGCTTGGGCGTGTCGTCGGCGTAGTACACGCCCGACTGCCAGCGGTCGAGGTCGGGCTCGTCGCTGACGTGGAAGATCAGCAGCGCGCGCACGGTCGGCTGGCAGAAGGCGATCTTGAACGCCTGGCGGTAACGCTGGCCCTGGACGATCTCGGGCACCGCGTCGCCGGCGGAACCAACTGTGAGGTTTCCGTAGGCCGAGAGCTTTTCGTCGGGAATGCGGGACTGGATGCCGTACTCGGAGTAGATAATGGGCAGGTTCGCGCCGGGCTGGGCGGTGCCGCGGAACGCCTGGCGCAGCAGCTTGACGAGCTTCGGGTAGTCGGCGAGGGAGATGGTCGTCGATCTCGGGTGGCGCGCGCCGGGGTTGGACCGGGAGGAGTCGCCATAGGGATGGATGGCGAAGGCGTCCATGATCGGCTTGCTGCGACGGCTGGCGCGGTACGCGCGGCCGAGATCCAGAATGAACGCCGTCGGCGAGTGAGTGTGTCGCGCCTGGCGCGGGTTGTCCGAGCCGTGCGGAGAGACCGCGCCGCCGATCACGTTCAGATCGGGCGAGACGGCCTTGAGCGCGTCGTAGGCCTGGGCGAGGAGAAGCCCGTAGGCCGGCGCCGCGACGTCGCGGCCGCGCGAACCGAACTGCGGCATCCAAAAGCGGTTCAGGTTGGGCTCGTTTCCGATGATGAAGTCACGCACCGTGGGCAGCGAGCTGGCCAGAGCCGCGACGAACTGCGCGAACTCGGCGCGCGCCTGCGGTGTCCGCGGCGTCGTGCGGCTGCCGGCGTTCGCCACCGAGAGGTAGACCTGGATCCCGTCGAGCTGGGCGGCCAGCGCCGACGCTTGCAGCGCGGTCAGCACCTCCGCATCAGGTGCCGTCTGACCGGGCGCCCAGAACGCGGAGAGGCGGATGGCGCCGAACCCCGCCAGCTTCGCGAGGTCCATCTTCGCCTTCGCGACGACCGTGTCCGGAACCTGGGAGGCGGTCTCAGCGGCGCCGATGACGAGCGTGCGCGGCGGCGCGGCTGCGTGCGCGGACGGCCCGAGCACGAGCGCAAAAAGGGCAGTCGCAAGCGATAGGAGGCGGCGGAATCGGACTAACGGCAAGGTACTTCCCGCATCGGCCGTTGCCGCCCGGGGCTTTAACCCTCGGCCGAGCTACCCCCGCCGTGGGTTACCTCACGGGCAGTCGAGCTTGCCCGCGCGCGCCGCCTTCGCGGCCTTGCGAAATGGCTCGAGGCTTCCCTTCGGGCTCAAGTCGGCGTAGTAGAGGCCCGACTGCCAGCCGCTGAGATCGGACTCGTCGACGGTGTGGAAGATGAACAGGGCCTTGATGGTCGCCTGGCACGAGGCCAGCTGGAGCGCCTGCTCGTAGTAATCGGCCTGCGTCGCGTCGTCGACCGCGTCCAGCGCCGACGGCGAGCGAAGGTCCTGGTAGTCGGCGAGCTTGTCGTCCGGGACCTGCGTCTGGACGCCGAACTCGGTGTAGTAGATCGGAAGCTTGCTGCCGGGCTGGGCGGTCCCGTCGAACGCGTCTCCGAGCACGTCGACCAGCTTCGAATAATCGGCCAGCGTGATCGTGCTGGAGCGCTCGTGCGTCTCGTCCGGCGAGATCCTGGAAGAGGCCATGTAGGGGTGGAAGGCGAAGGAGTCCATCACGGGACGGGTTCTGCCACTCGCGCGGTAGGCCGCGCCGAGGTCCCGGATGAACTTGGTCGGGGAGTGCGTGTCGCGCCTCGTGCCCGGTCGGTCGGAGCCGCGGGGCGACACCGTGCCGCCGAGGACGTTGATTGCCGAGGAGACGCGTTTGAGCGTGTCGTAAGTCTGCGCGAGCAGGTTGAGGTAGGCGGGCGCTGCGAGGTCGCTGCCGTTGGGGCCGAACTGCGGTAACCAGAACGTGTTGAGGTTCGGCTCGTTCCCGACGATCACGTCTCGGATCGAGGGGAGCGATCGCGCCAGCGCGGCCGTGTAGGACGCGAACTGCGTCCGTTCCACCGGCTGGTCAGGGGTCGAGCCCGCGAGTCCGTTCCAGACCACGAGAAAGACGCGAATGTTGTCCGCCCGCGCCGCGGCGACCACGTTCCGGAGAACGGTGAGCTCGCCGGAGGTGGGCGTCGTCCGTCCCGGCGACCACACGCTGGAGACCGCGATCGCGTCGAAGCCGGCGGACGCGGACATGCGCATCAGGCGCCTGGTCGACGCCGGATCTCCCTGCTTGACGATGTCGTCGGCCGTCCCGACCAGGAGGCGGTGCCCTCGCTGCTGGGAGCCCCCGCAGCCTGCGACCACGGCGATAAACAGGGCTGCGACGGCCGTGGCCCCTTTCACGGGTGCGGAGGGTACCGGGGCTAGGCTTCGACCCTGTGAGGAACGGACGGCTCGAGCAGCAACTGAAGGGACTTCCGGCGAAGTCGGGCGTCTACATCTTCCGGGACCGGAAAGGCGAGGTCCTGTACGTGGGCAAGGCCAAGTCGCTGCGACCGCGCGTGCGCAGCTACTTCCAGAAGGGCGCTGCGGGGCGGAAGACCCTCGCCGGGCTGCCGGACCGCGTGGCCGACATCGAGGTGATCGTGACGGGCAATGAGGTCGAGGCGCTGCACCTGGAGCAGAACCTGGTCAAGCGCCACCGCCCGCCCTTCAACGTCCGCCTGCGCGACGACAAGTCGTTCCCGTACATCGCCGTGACGGTAGAGGACGAGTTTCCGCGGGTCATGTTCACGCGCGAGCGGCACCGACGCGGCGTCGTCTACTTCGGGCCATATGCGAACGCGAAGAAGGTGCGAGAGACGCTCGACGTCCTCAACCGCGTTTTCCAGTACCGCCCGTGCGAAGGGCCAAAGCCCGGCCGACACTCCGGGATTCCGTGCCTCGACTACCACATCGAGCGCTGCCACGCGCCCTGCGTCGACTACATCTCGCGCGAGGACTACGGCGAGATCATCGACGGCGTGATCGAGTTTCTCTCCGGCGAGACGCGGCCGATCGAGCGCGAGCTGGAACGAAAGATGAAGGAGGCCGCCGACCAGGAGCGCTTCGAGCAGGCGGCCCGGTATCGCAACCGCCTGGTTGCGATCCGCCGCCTGGCCGAGCGGCAGGCGGTCGAGCGGCGCAGCGTCGGCGACGCCGACGTGCTCGGAATTGCGGCGAACGGCAGCCGAGCCGCCGTGCAGATCTTTCCCTTGCGCGGGGGCCGGATGATCGACCGCTACTCGTTCCACCTCGAGAACGTCGAGGGGCAGGATCGGGCCGCGCTGGTCGAGGCATTCTGCCTCGAGTACTACGGCTCCGCTCCGAGCATCCCGCCGCAGATCATCGTCCCGCGTGACGCGGGGGAGACCGAGGCTCTTGCCGAGTTCCTGTCCGAGCGGCGCGGCGCACGCGTGGAGGTGCGGGCGCCCGAGCGCGGAGAGAAGAGACGGCTCCAGGAGCTGGCAGACCAGAACGCGAAGCTCGCGCTCGAGTCGGACACCCTCCAGGCCGAGCAGAAGCGGCTACGGCGAGTGGAGGCGCTCGAGGAGCTCCGCGAGGTTCTGAACCTCGAGAGCCTGCCGATCCGGATCGAATGCTTCGACATCTCGAACATCGGCGAAGAGGCGGTCGTGGGCTCGATGGTCGTCTTCCGCGACGCGATGCCGAGGAAGGCCGACTACCGCAAGTTCGGCGTCCGCGGGCTGGACGGTCAGGACGACTTCGCGGCGATGGGCGAAGTGATCGACCGGCGTTTCGCGCGCCTCGACGAGGGCGCGGCGGCGGCGGACTACGACGAGTCGTTCGCCGCGACTCCGAACCTCGTCGTGATCGACGGCGGCAAGGGGCAGCTGTCCGCCGCGCTTGCCGCGATGCAGAGGTTCGATCTTCCGCGCGTGGCCGTGATCGCCCTGGCCAAGCGGGCCGAAGAGGTGTTCCTGCCGAACCGTCCCCATCCGATCGTGCTCGAACGGAATTCGCCGGGGCTTCAACTACTCCAGCGAATCCGCGACGAGGCGCACCGCTTCGCGCTCGGCTTCCATCGCCAGCGCCGCGACGCTCGCGCGAAGGAGTCGATCTTCGACACCCTTCAAGGCGTCGGGCCGGCGCGACGGCGGGCTCTCCTGCGCCACTTCGGCTCGGCGGAGCGGGTGCTCGAGGCCTCACAGGAGGAGCTGGAGGGGGTGCCCGGGATGCCGGCCAAGACGGCCCGGTCGATCTACGCCCAACTCCA
>JBIOYJ010000016.1:0-13203 GCA_044870105.1 Gaiellaceae bacterium
GGCTCGTAGCCCCAGACGCGATCCATGAGCTGGTCGCGCGAGAAGACCCTGCGCGCGTGCGCCGCGAGGAACGAGAGCAGGTCGAACTCCTTGGCGGTGAGCTGCAGCGGCTCGCCGCGACGGGTGACCTCGCGCGTCGCTGAGTCGATCTCGAGACCGTCGAAGACGAGACGCTCCTCCCGCCGGCCGCCGGGTCGGGCGCGGCGCAGCACGGTCTTGACGCGCGCCGCGAGCTCGCGTGGCGAGAACGGCTTCGTCACGTAGTCGTCGGCCCCGAGCTCGAGGCCGACGATTCGATCCGCTTCCTCGCCTCGTGCGGTCAGCATGATCACAGGAAGATCGGACCGAGAGCGAATCCACCGGCAGACGGCGAGGCCGTCGGTGCCGGGCAGCATCAGGTCGAGGACGACGAGGTCGGGCTGCTCGCGTTCGACGAGCTCGCGGGCGCTGTCGCCGGTGCCTGCCTCCAGGGTGCGGTACCCCTCGCGCCGCAAATACTTGACGACGACGTCGCGCACGATCGGCTCGTCGTCCACCACGAGCACGGTGGTCATGCGCACATTGTGGGGGAACGAGGGCGCCGCCCGGCTTACGAAAGCCTGAATTCGCGGCGCCCTCTCCGAGGGAAGAGCCAGATCAGAGTTTGATCACGGGGCAAACAAACATCTTCACGACGCCGACATCGGTCGCTCCCCCGGCGCCCGGATCGGCAAGTGCCGCCTGGACCTCTGCGGCGCTGTCGAGATCGCCGCTCCCGTTCGCGTCATGAGCGGCGACCGTCGCCGTCCAGCTCGTGTTGTACGCGATCCCGTGGACCATCCAGCGCCCGCCGTTGTAGCCCGGCAGGCCGGGCGCCGCCGTGGCCACGTTGTACGGCTGACCCGCCAGCGCATAGATCGTGTCGAAGCTGTGCAGCGGTGCGCCTGTGCGTGAGAGATCCGTGGGCGTGTTCACGGTGCGGTAGAGCTGACCGTTGACGTAGAACGCCGGGCCGGTGACGCCGCCCGAGCCTCCGGCCAGCGCGGAGCCGCCCAGCGCGAGCGCGGCTGCGGCGACCACTGCCAGAACGATTGCCTTCATTGCCCCCCTCCTTGATCGTGGACGAAGGGAGCGTGGCTGAGCGTTCTTGCGGTGCGGTTACGCCAGGCTTACGAAACGCTGAAATTCAGCAGGTCAGGTGGAGGGCCGCGGCGGTCTCGGCGGGGTTCAGCTCGCGGTAGCGCGCCACCGCCTCGGCGGTCGGCAGCACCTCCACGGTGACGCCGCGATCCTCGAGCTTCTGGATCGTCGCTTGCTCCGGGTGCAACTGGCCGGAGGCGCCCGTTCCGACGACGAGACGCAGGGGGAGCTCATCCAGCACTTCGCGGAGGTCGTCCAGGACGAGGGAATGGCCGTCTTTGCGCCACCAGTTCCGGACGACGCGCTCTGGCAGGACGATGACGTCACGCGTCTCTTCGTTTCCGTCGATCACGATCCGGCCGAAGCTGTAGTCATCGATGCGCGGCATCCTCAGGCGGGAAGGCTAACTTGCCCGCGGGCGACGCTGACGAGGCCGTCGGCAGCCAGGGAGTCGACAGCGGCGGGATCGAGTTGGCGAAGCGGGCGCCGACGTTCCGCGACGAGCCGGAGCGTCCGCGCCCGTCGCTGTCGGAACGAGCCCTCGAAGCGGCTCTGCTTGCGCAGCGGCTCGTAGCGTCGTCCGCGGGACGGGCACGAGGCCGCGAGCGGGCAGACGCCGCAGCGCGGCACCCGCGCGAGACACACAGTCCTGCCGAGATCCATCAGCGCCTGGGCGCACCCGAAGTCGAACGCGAAGCCGGTCCGTTCCTGGATACGCCTGACGTTCGTGTCTTCGGGCAGGACCTCATGTCCGAAGGCAAAGCAGGCGATTGCGTCCGCCGTGTAGCGGCCGACTCCCGGGAGCTCCGTCAGGTCGTCGGGCCAGCCGCGAGCAGCGATCTGCACTGCGGCGCGGTGGAGATTGACAGCGCGCCGGTTGTAGCCGAGTCCTTGCCAGGCACGGATTACGTCGGCCGTGCTCGAGCGCGCAAGTGACTCCGGCGTCGGCCACCGCTCGAGCCACTCGACGTAGCGCGGCACGACGCGGTCGACCTGCGTCTGCTGGAGCATCACTTCCGAGACGAGGATCGCGTACGGGTCGCGGGTTCGCCGCCACGGCAGGTCGGGGCCGTGCGACGAGAACCAGTCGAGCAACGCCTTCCGCATAAGAGCGGGTTCTACACTGAGTGCCTGATGAGGCGGGGCATCGCGGTCGTCATCGCCGTCGTCGTGCTCGGCGGCACCGGCTCGGTCGAGCGTGCAACGCCGGCGTCCGCGGACGCGGCGGGGGACGTCCGCTATCTGCTGAGCGAGATCCGCCGCATCCATCCCAACCCGTTCCACGCGACCTCCGAGGCGACCTTCCAGGCGGCCGCGGATGACCTCGCAAACCGCGCTCCCGGCCTGAGCCAGGACCAGATGCTGGTCGAGCTGATGCGGTTCATGGCCTTGCTCGGCGAGCGCGACGGCCATTCGGGGATCGTCCCGCTCGACCCCGACGAGGACCACCCGCTGCATCTGTACCCGGTCTTCCTCTACAAGTTCAGCGACGGCCTCTTCGTCGTTTCTTCGATCGGGAACCGCAGCCTGATCGGAGCGAAGCTGCTCGCCATCGACGGCACGTCCGTCGACGAGCTGGAGCAGAAGGTGCGCCCGCTCGTGCCGCGCGACAACGAAAGCACGCGGACGGACCGCTTCCCCCAGTACATGATCACGGCCGAGGTTCTGCACGGCCTCGGGCTGCGGTCGAATACGGGGCCTGCGACGTTCACGTTCCAGAAACCCGGCGAGGCGCCTCGCGACGCTGTCCTGACGCCGACGGACGCCGCCTCGTATGCGACCGGCATGAGCAACGACTTCCCGACGTTCGTGTACGCGCTGCCGCGCCGGGCCGCTCCTCTGTATCTGCGTCGCCGGGCGACCTCGCTCTACGTGACGACGCTCCAGCGCCGCCGCGTCGTGTACGTCGGCTACAACGCCACGCGCCCGAACACGTACGCGGCGGCGCGGAAAGTCCTGCGGCTCACACGGCAGAGGAAGGTGCGCCGTGTGATCGTGGACGTACGGCTGAATCCGGGCGGCGACAACCACACCTACGTCTGGCTGCTGAACGCCCTGCGGAGCAAGACGATCAACCGACACGGCCGGTTGGTGGTCCTGATGGGCAGGAGCACGTTCTCCGCGGCGCAGAACTTCATCACCGAGGTCGAGCGGCGGACGCGCGTGATCTTCGTCGGCGAGACCTCCGGCGGCAGTCCGAACCTGTACGGCGACGTCCAGCCAGTGCAGCTGCCTTCGACCGGGTGGACGGTCAACGTGGCAGCGATCTGGTGGGTGAAGAGCCGGGCGAACGATCCGCGTGTGGCCATCGAGCCGCATGTGCCGGTATCGCTCAGCTCGACCGACTTCTTCGCGGGCCGCGATCCCGCGCTCGCCGCTGCGCTTAGTTACCGGCGGTAGATTCCAGGCGCAATGCGCCGAGTCAGGTTCGCTCCCAGCCCGACGGGCTCACTTCACGTGGGGAACGCGCTGAGCGCGGTCGCGAACCGCTCGCTCGGCGGCTGGATGCTCCTCCGGATCGACGACACCGACCCGCAGCGCAACGTCGCCGGCGGCGAGAAGGCGATCCTCGCAGACCTGGAGTGGCTGGGGCTTGAGTGGGACGAAGGGCCGGTGCGCCAGAGCGAGCGGCAGGAGCGCTATCGCGAGGCGGCCGCGCCGCTCGGCGACCGATTCGACGGCACGACGCTCCTGCGGGAGGACGGGACGGCGACCTACCACCTCGCGAGCGTGGTCGACGACGTCGACTTCGGGATCACGCACATCGTGCGCGGGAACGACCATCGCCCGAACGAACACGTCCACCGGCGGCTGTTCGAGGCGCTCGGAGTTGCGCCGCCCGACTTCGTCCACCACGGGCTCATCCTCGGGGAGGACGGCAAGAAGCTTGCGAAGCGCGCTCCCGGCGCGACGGTCGCGTCGCTGCGCGAGGCGGGCATCCCGGCCGCGGCGGTCCACCGCTACCTCGAGGAGCTCGGCGTCCCGAAACACGACGTCCACTACGATCTGCCGCGCATCCGGCGGCTTGCCGTCGAGGCGATCGCGGTCATGTCGGACGATGAGCTCGCCGCTCATGTCGGCGCTCCTCATGAGCTCGCGCCCGCCTTGCGCGGCGCCCGCGACCTGAACGAGGCGCGCGAGTACGCGCAGATGATCCTCACGCCCCCGGAGCCGGTGAACGAATCGCCGGAGACACTCCAGCGGTTTCGCGAGCTCCTTGCAGGGTCGAACGGCGACGACGCGCGCGCGATCGTGCGTGAGCTGAAGGCCGTCGGCGGCGACCTCCGTGCCCTGCGTCTCGCCCTGACCGGCAAGGAGCGCGGGCCGGAGCTGTGGACGGTGGTGGCCGCCCTGCCCAAGGACGAAGCCCTGCGCCGGATCGATGCGGCTCTATAGCACCGCCACGCGCGCGCTCGAGGAGCTGCCGTCCCCTCCCGGGCCGATCCGCATGTACGTCTGTGGCCCCACGGTCTACCAGCGGATCCACATCGGTAATGCCCGGCCGTTCGTGATCTCGATGTGGCTGAAGCGCTGGCTCGAACGCTCCGGCTACGAGGTCACGCTCGCCGAGAACATCACCGACATCAACGACAAGATCTATGCGGCCGCCCCAGGTCGGAGCGCCGAGCTCGCCGAGGAGGCCTCACGCTGGTATCTCGAGGACACGAGCGACCTCGGTCTCGGTCGGCCCGATCATGAGCCGAAGGCGACAGAGACGATTCCCGAGATCGTCGCGCTGATAGAGGAGCTCGTCGAGCGCGGACTTGCCTATCCGGCCGGCGGCGACGTCTACTTTCGGGTCGCACGATTCCCGGACTACGGCGCGCTCTCGGGCCGGGTCGACGAGGAGTCGATGCGGAACCCGTCCGAGGAGGCCGAAGAAGAGGAGCTCAAGGAGGACCCGCGCGACTTCGCGCTCTGGAAGGCGCACAAGGAGGGCGAGGACACCTCGTGGGAATCCCCATGGGGCCGCGGGCGCCCCGGCTGGCACATCGAGTGCTCGGCGATGGCGGAGAAGTTCCTCGGGCCTGCCTTCGAGATCCACGGCGGCGGCGTCGACCTCGTCTTTCCGCACCACGAGAACGAGATCGCCCAGTCCCGCGGCGCCGGGCGCGAGTTTGCGCGCATCTGGATGCACAACGGGATGCTGCAGCTCTCCGGCGAGAAGATGTCCAAGTCGGTCGGCAACATCGTCTCGCTCCGCGAGGCGCTCGACCGCTGGGGCCGCGAGACGCTGCTTCTCTACTTCATGACCGCGCACTGGCGAAAGCCGATCGACTTCGACGAGGATGTGCTCGAGCAGGCCGCCGCCCAGGTGGAGACGCTTCGCAACGTCTTTCGCCTGCCGAGCGAGCCGGCTCCGGAAGGGGAGTGGGAGCGGTTCGAGGCAGCGCTCGCCGACGACTTCACGACGCCCGAGGCGCTGGCGCTCATGCACGGCTGGCGCGACCACGATCTTCTGCTGCGCGGGCTCGACGTCTTCGGGCTCGCGTCGCTGGCAGAGAGCGAGGCGCCGCCGGAGCCGCTCGTCTCCCTGGCGGAGCAGAGGCAGGAGGCTCGGGAGCGGGGGGACTTCGGCGAGGCCGACCGCCTGCGGGAGGAGATCGAGTCGAACGGCTGGGCGATCCGCGACGTGGCCGAGGGCTACCAGCTCGTGCCGAGACGTTGACGCTGACGCCGGAGCACGTCTACGGCCGTCGGCCGGCGCGCGAGCTGCTGCGCGGCCCCCGCGAGGTGTTCGAGCTGTGGGCGACGGAGCGGGCGCTCAAGGCCGAGCCGTGGCTGAAAGAGGCACGTCCAGGGGTCAGACCCCTGGCCAAGGCCGAGCGGGAGCTGTCCGAGGCGGCCGGGACGCGCGACCACCAGGGCGTGCTCGCCTTCTGCGAGCCCTATCGCTACGCCGACGCGCACGAGCTCGCGGCGGGGGATGCGCCGCTGCTCGTCTGTCTCGATTCCGTGACGGATCCGCACAATCTCGGCGCCGTGTGCCGAACCGCCGAGGGAGCGGGGGCGACGGGCGTTGTGGTTCCTGCTCACGGATCTGCGAGGGTGACGGCGGCCGTCTGCCGAGCCTCGGCCGGCGCGGTCGAGCACCTCCCCGTGGCGGTGGTCAAGAACCTGTCCCGCTACCTGGCGGACGTGAAGGGGCCGCGCCTGTGGGCCTGGGCGGCCGCAGGTGATGCTGAGACGCCGCTCTGGCAAGCGGATCTCTCCGGCGGCGTCGCGCTCGTGCTCGGCGCCGAAGGAAAGGGGTTGCGGCCGCTGGTTCGTCGCAGCTGCGACGCCGCCGTCTCGATCCCGCTCTCCGGGAACGTCGAGTCCCTCAACGTGAGCGTTGCCGCGGCCATCCTGCTCTACGAAGCGAAGCGACAGCGGGGCGATGGCTGACCCGACGCTGTACCTCTTCGACGGTCACAACCTCCTGCACGCCGGCTCGTTCTCGGAGCAGCAGGAGCTGATCGATCTGCTCGCGAGCTACGTGGCAGTGCGCGGCGCGCGCGGCGTGGTCGTCTTCGACGGCGCCGGCGAAGAGACGTCGCACGGCCCGCTCGAGGTTCGCTTCGCGCCGAACGCCGACGCGGTGCTCGAGCGGCTGGCCGCCGAGTACCGCGAGACCGAGCAGATTTGCCTCGTCTCCTCGGATTTCGCGGTCCGCGGTACGACGGGACAGGAGGTCGCGAGCATCAGCTCGGCCCGATTTCTCGCCGACCTGGAGCCCGTGGAAACGAGCCCAGAGCGCCCGCAGCGCGTGGCCGACCGACTCGACGACGAGACGCGGAAACGCCTGGAGGAGCTGCGCCGCGGGCGGGGGTCCGGTTAAGCAAGAACATTCGCAAAGTCTTGTTTTTTTGTTGGGTCCTTGCTACCGTCACCTCAACCTCAACGTGAGATTCGGTCCCGAAGCTCACGTCGCGCCGCCGGAGACCCTCATGCCGCCAGCCCGCCCAGCTCCTGCGCATTCCCCTCAGCGACATCAGCGTGAGCTCGCGGATCTGCAGCTCGTCACGAAGGCGCGGAACGGCGATCAGCGGGCACTCGACGAGCTCATCCGCCGCTATACCGGCTTCGTCCGGCTCAAGGCGAGCTCGTACTTCCTGGCCGGAGGGGAATCGGAGGACCTGATCCAGGAAGGCCTGATCGGCCTGTACAAGGCCGTTCGGGACTTCCGTGCCGACAAAGAGACCTCCTTCCGCAGCTTCGCCGAGCTCTGCGTGACGCGCCAGATCATCACGGCGATCAAGACAGCGACACGCTTCAAGCACTCTCCGCTCAACACGTACGTCTCGTTTTCGAACACGCCCGCGGGCCAGGAGCCCGATTCGGACTGCACGCTCGGGGACGCGCTGCCCGGCCCGAGCGTGGACGAGCCGTCGATCTGCGTGATCTCGACCGAGGAGCTGCAGAGCCTCGTCTTCACGCTCGGCACGGGCCTGTCCCAGCTCGAGACCGATGCGCTACGGCACTATCTCGAGGGTCTCTCGTACGAGGAGATGGCCGAGGTGCTCGGCTGCGACACGAAGACGATCGACAACGCCCTCCAACGCGTCAAGCGCAAGGTGCTCCAGCACCAGCAGTCCCGCCAGGTTCTTCAGTAGTAGATTCGGGCCGGGCTACGATGGAGGCGCGCCGGAGTAGCTCAGCTGGTAGAGCAAGCGCCTTGTAAGCGCTAGGTCGCCGGTTCGAGTCCGGCCTCCGGCTTAGATCTTGGTTAGCGCCTGCTCGAGGTCGGCCCACAGCTCGTCGACGTCTTCCAGGCCGACGCTGAGGCGCAGCAGGTTCTCCGGCACGCGGTCGCCTTCCCAGCGCCGCCGCGACTCGATCAGCGAATCGACGCCGCCCAGGCTCGTGGCGTTCGTGATCACGCGCACCGACGTCTCGACCCTGCGCGCGTCGCCGCGGACGTCGAACGAGAGCATTCCGCCGAAACCGGGGTAGCGCACCTCCTCCACCGCCGGATGCGCATGCAGCCGCTCGGCGAGCTCCGTCGCCGTCGCGGTCTGGCGCTCGATCCGCGGCCGCAGCGTCTTCAGGCTCCGCGACAGCAGCCAGGCCGAGTCCGGACTCGCGACGATTCCGGTTCGGCCCCGGAACGCCCGCAACCGTTCCGCCGCCTCCGCGTTTCCGCACACCACCGCGCCGAGCAGAAGGTCGTGGTGTCCGCCCAGGTACTTGGTCGCGCTGTGCACGACGAAGTCCGCGCCGCGCTCGAGTGGCCGCAGGTAGACGGGAGTCGCCGCGGTCGAGTCGACCACGACGCGCGCTGGGTGGGAAGCCGCCGCCTCGAAGTCCGGCATGGTCAGAAACGGATTCGAGGGCGCCTCGAGCCAGAGCAGGTCGGCGCCGTCAGGCGGCGGGCCGGTCTGATCGAACTCGATCAGCCGAACGCCCCACTTCTCAAGCAGCCGAAACAGCACCCCGGTTCCGTAGTACGCCCCCTCTGCCAGCGCGATCGTCTGGCCGGGCTCGAGCTCCGAGAGGACGAGCGCCGTGATCGCGCCCGAACCCGACGGAAACAGCAGCGCTTCGCCGCCCTCCAGCGCGCCGAGCGCGCGCTCGGCCTCGACTCCGGCCGGATGCGCATAGCGCTGGTAGTAGAAGTCGCCCGGCTCGCCGTCGCGATAGGGCCAGATCGTCGATCGGTCGAGCGCCACGGGGGGCCAATGCTATGCCGACGCCGCCGCCCGCAGCTCGGGCGCGTCGTCGAGCACCGCCCGCACCTTCCGCGCCAGATCGTCGCCGGTGAACGGCTTCTGAAGGAACACCGTGCCCTGGGCGAGCACGCCGTGGTGGACGATCGCCCGGTCGGTGTAGCCCGAGATGTAGAGGATCTTCATCTCGGGACGGTCGGCGTGGAGCCGGACGGCGAGCTCGCGGCCGCTCATGTTCGGCATGACGACGTCGGTGATGAGGAGGTCGATGCGCCCTTCGTGCGCAGCGCTGAGCGAGACCGCGTCCTCGGGATCGCCGGCGGCCAGCACGCGGTAGCCGTGGGCTTCCAGCATCTGCGCGACGAGCCCGCGGACGACGTCCTCGTCCTCGACCAGGAGCACCGTCTCGGAGCCGCCGCGCCCGTCGACCTCGACGGATGCCGTCCCTTCGATGGCGCCGGTGTGCGGCAGGTAGACCTTAAAGGTCGTTCCGTGGCCGGGCTCGCTGTAGACGAAGAGCGAGCCGCCGCTCTGGTTCACGATCCCGTAGACGGTCGAAAGTCCGAGGCCGGTGCCCTTGCCGGGTTCCTTCGTGGTGAAGAAGGGGTCGAAGATCCGCTTCTTCGTCTCGGCATCCATCCCCTGACCCGTGTCGCTGACCGCGAGCATCGCGTACGAGCCCGGCTGGAGCGGCGACTCGCGACCGATCTCGGTCCCGTCCACGAAGACGGCAGCGGTCTCTATCGTCAGTCGGCCGCCGTCGGGCATCGCGTCGCGGGCGTTGACGACGAGATTGAGGATGACCTGCTCGAGCTGGCCCGGGTCGGCGCGGACGCGGCCGGTCTCCGGTGAGAGCTCGGTGACTATGTCGACGTCCTCGCCGATCAGGCGACGCAGCATCCCGTCCATGCCGGCGACGCTCTCGTTCAGATCGACGACCTGGGGTTGGAGGATCTGCTTGCGGCTGAACGCCAGCAACTGACGGGTCAGACCCGCTGCGCGGTCGGCGGCGTTCTTGATCTCGTCGATCGCGTTCGTGACCTTGGGGTCACCGCCGTCGACCTTGGAGCGCGCGACGTCGCTGTAGCCGCCGATCGCCATCAGCAGGTTGTTGAAGTCGTGCGCGATCCCACCGGCGAGCTGGCCGATCGCCTCCATCTTCTGCGACTGACGCAGCTCCTCCTCGAGCCGCAGCGTCTGCTTCTCCGCTTCCTTCTGGGCGGACAGGTCGAGGAAGAATCCGTGGCGGTAAAGAGGCTTGTCGTTTTCGTCCCGGACGAGCACGGTCCCGTCGAGCACCGACACCGCTCGCCCGTCCTTCGCGAGCATCCGGTACTCGACCTGGAAGGGCACGCCGAGCTCGCGCGAATGCGCAACCTCGGTCAGCACCCGATCGCGGTCGTCCGGGTGGAGGATCTGCGTATAGAAGTCCGGAATCTCGAGCCATTGCTCGACGGGGTAGCCGAGCAGGCTCTCGATCTGCGGCGAGATGTATTCGGTTGTCCCGTCGGGAGCGTCCATGTAGGTCACCAGCGGGACGTGCTCGATCAGCGCCCGTAGCTTGGCGTCGCTCTCGCGCAGGGCGCGGTCTCGCGCCGCGAGCGTCAGCGTCATGCGCCGGACGATCGGAAACAGCGACGCGTAGAGCAGGAGGAGAACGGCGCCGAAGGCGCCGGCGATCGGCCAGAAAGCCGCGCGGGCCTCAGCGGCGACGGGGGCATAGTCCTGGTAGAGCTCGAGCACCCCGGCCGGGCGGCTGCGCCCTCCCAGCCGGACCGGGACGTAGTTCTCGAGCACCTTTCGGTCCGCTCCGGCGCCGCCCTCGGCGTTGAGGTGCGAAATGCCCTTGATGGCGGTTCCGCCCGCCGCCTCCTCGATCTCCTCGGGCTCGTCGGTCTTTTCGCCGATCAGCGTGTGGTCGTTCGAGTACATGACCGTGCCGTCGCGTCGCCAGAGCTTGACCCTGAGCACGTGCTGGACGAGGACGTCATCCTCGAACAGGCGGTCGAGCTCGGCGAGCCTCCGCCCGGACGCGGGCATCGAAAAGTCGCGCGCGCGTACGAAGTTGTCGAGGATCGAGCCGGCGACGAACGACGCGTGCGCGCTGGCGTTCTTCTCGGCGCGCTCCGTCGTCAGGTGGCGCACGAGCAGGAACGTGATTGCAGCGGCCACCGCAAAGGTGATCGCCATCGAAATCGCGAGGCGAAGTGTTACCGGCGCGCGCGGGCGCCCGGGTTCCCCATCTGCGGCCGCCATGCCTGTTCACATCGGCACGAATCCGGGCCCACTTGAGGAAACAGGCGCGGTTCCGACCACGCCGGCGTGCTTGAGGTCGAGCAGGATGTTCTCGAGGAACCTGGGTGGGATCTCCTGCGCTGTGCGATCCGCTCGGCCTTTTGCGGTCCTTCACCGGCGGCGGCCGCGAGCTCTGCGCACGCACGCAGCGCGTAGTCGACCTTCGCGGAAACACGCACGTCCGGAATCTTGCCCCGTCTGCGGGGCGTTGAAGCTACGCGGCCTGCGAGGCCGAGGGACGCCGAGTCGAGACGCGGTTCTTGCCGCGCCTCTTCGCGGTGTAGAGCGCGTGATCGGCAGACGCGATCAAGTCCTCGGCCCGCCGCAGCTCACCCTTTGCGGACACGCCGAAGCTCGCGGTCACGCTCAGCACTTCGCCTCCCGGAAGGTGCACATTCGCCTTCGCGAGATCTCGGCGGAGGCGCTGTGCAAGCGCACGCGCTCCGGCCACGTCGGTCTCCGGGACCAGGATCGCGAACTCCTCGCCGCCGTACCGCGCGGCGAAGTCCACCTGGCGCACACGACCGCGAAGCACCTCTCCGATCTTCGCGAGCACCTGGTCGCCGGCCTGGTGTCCGAAGGAGTCGTTGATCTGCTTGAAGTTGTCGATGTCCGCGAGGATCAGGGCAAGGGACTCGCCGACGCGGTCGGCGCGCCGCCACTCGAGCGCGAGCTCCTCGTCGAACGAGCGCCGGTTGGGCAGGCCGGTCAGTGAATCCGTCGTCGCCTGCGAGGCGAGGCGGCGGAAGTCACCCAGGGCATGCAGGATCGGCCGGCCGAACAAGAGGCTGACGAGCAGCAGCATCGCGAACGACCCCAGCGCGGCGTAGAGGACTCGACGCTGGTACGGCCGCACGGTGGCGGCGATCGCGGACTCCTGCCTCGCTGCGAGGAGGCGTGCCTTGTGCCCGTTCGGGATTGCGGCGAAGAGAGCGCGGTAGCGCTTCTTGCCGAGATGGACCGTCTCGCCCTTGAGCGTCAGGGGCTGGGCGGTACCGACGATCTGCGCGCCCCGGACAACGAAGAGACGGTCGGAGTGTCCGTGGGGCGTGGTTCCGAGCAGCCGTGCTGCCAGCTTCTGGTCGAGCGGGACGGTCGGGAGCAGGCTTCCGATGCGCTCGCCGTTCACGGTCAGCCAGACGGTCCGCGTCACGCCGAGGGGTGCCCGCCGCCCGGCGATCCGGCGTCCGGCAAAGTTGAAGACAACTCCTGGGTAACGGCGAGCAACGCGTTTGATCGCCGCGGTGTCGCCGTTGATGTAGGCGTGCTGGACGGCCGGCGACCGCACGAGGTCGTCGGCCTGTGCCAAGGTCTGGTCGCTGAGCTGGCCGATCCGGTTCACGCCTCCTTCGAGCTCGAGCCGAAGGGCCGCGTCGGCTCGCGCGCGCGCGTTCCGCAGTGCGTTTTGGTCGAGGATCCGGACCGTCGCGATGATCGGGATCGCCGCGAGCAGCAGAAGGCCGCCAAGCAGGTAGAGGCCCGACCTTCGCGTGATTCCGAGCTGCGGACGGCGGCGCGTGGTCGTCGCGGGCTGCCCTTCGGCAGGCGCAGTCGCTGAGGCCACAGGCGTCATCTAAGGCTTTATCGACTCCCTCTTCGCGATGCTTTAGGAGCGCCCTAGCGAGAGCGTTCCGCCGCCTCAGAACTCGACGTCGGCCAGGCCGGATTCTGTCACCGACACCCATCCGGTCCCGGTCGGGCACCACCAGGTCATCGTCGTCGGGGCGGAGACCGTGCGGACGGAGCCGCGCCCTGGAGCCCCCAGCACGACGATGACGGTATTCCCGCTGGCTGTCATCGTCGACCCCGCGAAGTCCACGTCATTTGCGTAGTTGGCGCCGAGCTCGACCCCGCCGAGCGGCCAGATCATTCCGTTGCCCGGATCCTCGACGATGAAGAAGTCTGAGCCGCCGAACGTGACGATCCGCGCCGTCACGGTCGTGGGGGAACCGTCCCAGCCCGTCAGCACGAGCCCGGGATCGACCGTGCTCGCAAACGTGAAGTCGACGCTGTCTCCGACCTCGGGCCTACCCGCGGTTGTGCCCCCGTTTGCCGTCTGGACGTCGGCGGGGGCCGGCATGCCCCCAGGCGGAGGTGGCGCGGGTGGCTGGGGGGGTGGCGGAGGTGGCGGAGGAGGCGG
>JBIOYJ010000017.1:0-13236 GCA_044870105.1 Gaiellaceae bacterium
AGGCGGGCTGCTCCACGTCGGGGTTCTTGACCGTGACGAGCGCGAGGGCGCGGTTGCCGGAGACGACGTCCTCGATCAGCTTGACGGAGCGCTCCTGGCCGATCGCGAGCGGCGTCATCGACTGCGGAAAGACGACCGTCTCCTTCAGCGGGAGGACCGGTAGCGTGGCCGGGATCTCGGCCTCGTCGATCTCGGTGGCTTCGACCTCGAGCTGAGCCTCGCTCATGCGCCCCTCCCGATCTCGATCGTCACCTTCGCCGCGGGCGGCGCTTCTTGCGCGATCGGCAGGGTGATCGTCAGCAAGCCGCGGTCGTACACGGCGCGCGCCTCGGCGGGATCGACCTGTTCGGGCAGCGGGATCCGGCGCTCGAAATGCCCGTATTCGATCTCCATCTGCTGGTAGCGGCCCTGCCCGCACGGGCGCCGTCGATCACCGGCGATCAGCAGCGTGTAGTCGTCCACGAGCACATGGACGTCCTCTGGATCGACTCCGGCCAGGTCGACCACGATCTGGAGCGCGGGCGGATCCTCGGTGACCACGGAGTCGACTTGGGGACGAAAACCGTGCCGCAGTCCGGAGAAGCGCGGCACCCGCCAGAGCTCGTCGATGAGCTCCTGGATCTCGTCCTGGAGACGACTGAATTCTCCTCTGCCTTTCACGAACATAAGGGTAACGAGCTAACGGCGTGCTCCCGGTTCGAGTTTCCCTTGACGCCGGCTGCGGCAGACTCTAAGTTAGCACGCGCTAGGTTAGTGACGGCTAAGTAGAAGGAGGAGCAGCTGGCGCGCTGGACGCGACTGGTTCTGCGGTTCAGGTGGCCGATCTTGGCGGCCTGGCTCGTGGTCATCCTCGTGGGCGGCTACGCCTCCTCGAAGCTCGGCGCGCTACAGGCGAACGTGTTCCGCGTGCCCGGGTCGGAGTCGGAACGTGCGCGAGCGATCCTCCAGCAGCACTTCGGTGAGCGCACCGACGGCGCCTTCACGGCGGTATTCAAGGTCCGAGACAACGCCGATCCGGCCGTTCGTGCCAAGGCGCAGCGCGCGCTCGAGCGCGGGGCGGAGGTGGTCCCGGGAGCAAAGCCGCGCGATCTCGTCTCCGCCGGTGACGACGTCCTCTACGGCGACATCGTCTCCACCCTGAACCAGGCCGAGGCGAAGAACTACACCGACGACCTCTACCGCGCGCTGCCGCAGGGCGGCGGCGTCACCTCCTACGTAACCGGCCAGGCAGCCGTCGACCACGACCTCGAGCCGATCTTCGAGAAGGATCTCGCGAAGGGCGAGTCGATCGCCATCCCGATCGCCCTGCTCGTCCTGCTCGCGGTCTTCGGCCTCTCGATCGCCGTGACGATGCCGTTCCTGTTCGCGGCGGGGACGATCATGGGAACGCTCGGGATCGTCTACGTCGTCGCCCATTTCATGGAGACGCCGACGTACGTGACGAACCTCGTGCAGCTGATCGGTCTCGGCATCGCGATCGACTACTCGCTGCTGATCGTCTACCGCTTCAGGGAAGAGCTGGCGAAGAACGGCTCCAAGGACGACGCGATCGTGCGGACGATGCAGACGGCCGGCCGCGCGGTCGTCTTGTCCGGCGCGACGGTCGCCATCGGCCTCGCGCTGCTCCTGTTCATTCCCGTGCCGTTCATCCGGGCGATCGGCGTCGGCGGGCTCCTGATCCCGATCATCTCGATCCTCGCCGCCGCGACGCTCCAGCCGGCGCTGCTGTCCGTGTACGGGCGGCGCGGGACCAGGCGCGTGCGCGTGGCCGAGTTCGTGCGCAGGCGTCTTGGCGTACCGCTGCCGACGCTGCCGGGAACGACGAACGAGGAAGCAGCGTTCTGGGCCCGGCTCGCCCGTTGGATCATGCGTCGCCCGACGACGTTCCTCGCCGCCGGCGCAACGCTGCTGATCGCGGCAACGATCCCCGTCTTCGCGCTCGAGCTGACGGCCGGCTCGGCGTTCGGCATCCCTAAGCACCCGCAGGCCGTGCAGGGGCTCGACCTCCTCCGCGCACGCGTCGGCGACGGGACCTTGAACCCGACCCAGATCGTGATCGACTCCGGCCGCCCGGGCGGGGTGCGCGATCCGAAGCTCCAGTCCGCGGTCTCCGGACTCGCGATGCTTCTGCTTCAGGACGACGAGGTGGCGCTCGTCCACACGAGGACTGCCGCGCCCTACGTCGACTCCTCGGGCCGCTACGAGCAGATCATCGCCTTCGGCCGCCACGAGTACGGCCAGGAGCCGTCGAAGAGGTTCGTGCGCAGGCTACGGGACGACCTCGTCCCCGCAGCCGGCTTCCCCGAGAGCACGAGGGTGCTCGCCGGCGGCGGCCCGCCCGAGGGCGTCGACTTCCTCAACCAGGCATACGGCGCGTTTCCCTGGCTCGTCGTCGCGGTGCTCCTGATGACGTACATCCTGCTGATGCGCGCCTTCCGGTCGATCATCCTGCCGCTGAAGGCCGTCCTGCTGAACCTGCTCTCGGTCGGGGCGAGCTACGGGATGCTCGTCGTGGTCTTCAAATGGGGTCTCGGCGACTCGCTGCTCGGCCTGTACGAGTTCGATCAGGTCGAAGGGTGGATCCCGATCTTCCTCTTCGCCATGCTCTTCGGGCTCTCGATGGACTACGAGGTCTTCCTGGTGACACGCATGCGCGAGCACTGGGACGAGCGGCAGAACAACGCGAGAGCGGTCGCGCTCGGGCTCGAGCGGACGGGCCGGATCGTCACGGCCGCCGCGATCATCATGGTGGCCGCCTTCAGCGGCTTCGTCGCGGGCCGGATCATCGGCCTCCAGGAGTTCGGGATGGGCCTCGCGGTGGCGATCTTCGTCGACGCGACGGTCGTTCGCGCGCTGCTCGTCCCGTCGCTGATGGCGCTGTTCGGCCGCTACAACTGGTGGCTGCCGGCCAGGCTTGCCCGGCTCGTGCGGACTGCGCCGTCGCCGCTCGTGCGCGCGCCTGACGCCGCCCCCTCGCTCGGTTCTCGCTCGTAGACGAGGACGCCGCGCACGGTCATATACGTTTTGACGACGTCGGCAAGCCGAATCAACCCGCGCGGCCTCATGAAACGAGGATAAATCGCCTTTCCGCAGGCGCGCTAGCGGACGGCCGCCCAGATCACGATCGCCACGACCACCGCGATCACGACGAACGCGAGCGACAGGACGCGGAAGGCGCGGCGCTCGCCGGGCCGCGGGCCGGGCTCGGGCGTGTAGGGATCGAGCGGCGGCGGTGGCTGCCGCGGAAGGTCGTCCTCACCCTGGACGACGGAAGGTCGCTCTTCTGCCATGCCTTCGCCTTACCCACCTTGGCTTAGCATCACGCGCGCATGAAGGGCGTCATCCTCGCGGGCGGGAAGGGCACGCGGCTCAACCCGCTCACCCGGATCACCAACAAGCACCTGCTGCCGATCTACGACCGGCCGATGGTGACGTACGCGATCGAGGCGCTCGTGAAGGCGGGAGTCACGGAGATCATGCTCGTTACCGGCGGAACGCACGCGGGCGAGTTCTTCCGCCTGCTTGGCAACGGACACGACTACGGGATCGAGCGGTTGTTCTACGCCTACCAGGAGCAAGAAGGCGGGATCGCCGAGGCGCTGGGGCTCGCCGAGCGGTTCGGACGCGACGACCGGATCGTCGTCATGCTCGCCGACAACGTCTTCGAGCGTTCGATCCGGTCGGCGATCGAGAACTTCGAGAGCCAGGAGAAGGGCGGCCGGATCGTGCTGGCTCGGCTCGATCAGCCAGAACACCTGCGCCACCTCGGGGTCGCTGAGCTCGACGGAGACCGGGTCCTGCGGATCGTCGAGAAGCCTGAGAACCCGCCCAGCGAGTTCGCGGTCACCGGCGTGTACTTCTACGACGAGTTGGTTTGGGACGTGATCCCGACGCTGAAGCCGTCGGGACGCGGCGAGCTCGAGATCACGGACGTGAACAACTGGTATGTCGAGCAGGGGACGATGGAGTACGACGTGCTCGAGGGCTTCTGGGGTGACGCGGGCGAGTCGATCGACGCGTACTACGAGGTCAACGACTTCGTGCGGGCAAACGGCGCGAACAAATGAAGGGGATCCGGGAGATCCCGCTCCGGCGCCGCGAGGACGAGCGGGGCTGGTTCCTCGAACTGCGACGCGAGAGCTGGCTGGACAAGCAGTCGCGGCAGACGAACCTCTCCTTCTCGCGCCGCGGCGTGATCCGTGGCCTGCATTATCACGAGCGGGGCCAGGACGATCTCTTCGCATGCCTCCAAGGCACCGCCCGCGTCGTCGTGCTCGACCGGGAGACCGGCGAGACGTTCACGGCGGACATCGGTGACGACAACCCCGTCGCGCTCTACATCCCCGGCCACTACGCCCACGGCTTCGAGGCGCTGACCGATCTTCTCTTCTGTTACCACGTCAGCGAGGAATACGA
Source organism: Gaiellaceae bacterium (assembly GCA_044870105.1). Classification (GTDB taxonomy): domain Bacteria; phylum Actinomycetota; class Thermoleophilia; order Gaiellales; family Gaiellaceae; genus JBKPFU01. The sequence goes on from JBIOYJ010000017.1 coordinate 4,417, forward strand.
CCCGGACGATCCCGACGAGAAGGAGATCTCCTGGGACGACCCCCGGGTCAAACCACTCTGGAGCACGCAATCGCCGATCCTCTCGTCACGGGACAAGGCCGCGTCGTCATAACAGGGGCCGACGGCCAGCTCGGCGCCGCGCTGCGGGAGGTCTTTCCGGAGGCGGACGCGCGGACGCACGAGACCTTCGACGTCGTCGCCGGGGAGCTCGAGTATCGGCCGGGACTCGTCCTGCACGCGGGCGCCTGGACCGACGTCGACGGCGCCGAGCGCGATCCCGACTCCGCGCGGCTCGTGAACGTCGAGGGCACGGCGAGGGTGGCCGACCTCGGCGCCCCGGTTGTCTACTACTCCACCGATTACGTCTTCGACGGCGCGAAGCGCGAGCCGTACGTCGAATCGGACGAGCCGAATCCCCTCTCCGCGTACGGACGAACGAAGCTGGACGGGGAGCGGGAGATTCGGGAGGGCTGGATCGTCCGCAGCTCGTGGCTGTTCGGATGGACGGGCAGGAACTTCGTGCGCACGATGCTCGAGCTCGGCCGCAAGCAGGACGAGGTGGAGATCGTCGAGGACCAGATCGGTTGTCCCACCTATGTCGGCCATCTCGCGTCCGCGACGCGAGCGGTGCTCGAGCTGCCGCAGGGCCTGTGGCACGTCGCGGCCGACGGGGAGTGCAGTTGGGCCGAGTTCGCCGCCGCGATCTTCGAGGAGGCGGGCCTCGACTGTCGCGTCAGGACGATCACAAGCGAGCAGCTCGCCCGACCGGCGCCGAGGCCTGCGTATTCGGTGCTGCGCAGCGAGCGAGCGCACGCGCCACGGCTTCCGCACTGGCGCGAAGGGCTGAAGGCCTGCCTGGAGCGCCTGCTCTAGGCTTCGAGCGATGCGCCTGCTCGTGACCGGCGGCGCCGGATTCATCGGCTCCAACTTCGTCCGCTACTGGGTGGAACGCCACCCGGCCGACCACGTCGTCGTCTACGACCTCCTCACCTACGCCGGCGACCGGCGCAGCCTCGAGGACCTCGAGGACATCGTTTTCGTGCACGGCGACATCTGCGACGCCGAGCTCGCGCAGAGCACGCTTCGCGACGAGCGGATCGACGTCGTCGTCAACTTCGCCGCCGAGTCGCACAACAGCCTCGCCGTCGTCGATCCGGTTCGCTTCTTCCGGACGAACGTCCTCGGCACCCAGACCCTGCTCGACGCCGCGCGCCACGCCGACGTCGGCCGCTTCCATCACGTCTCCACCTGCGAGGTCTACGGCGACCTCGCCCTGGACTCGGACGATGCGTTCACGGAGGAGACCCCGTACAGGCCGCGCACGCCGTACAACGCCTCGAAGGCCGCGGCCGACCACGCCGTGCGGGCCTACTGGGAGACCTTCGGCCTTCCGATCACGATCACCAACTGCTCGAACAACTACGGGCCCTATCAGTTCCCCGAGAAGGTGATTCCGCTCTTCGTCACCAACGCCATCGACGACCGATCGCTGCCGATGTACGCGTCGACGCAGAACCGCCGCGAGTGGCTGCACGTGCTCGACCATTGCGCGGCGATCGAGCTCGTGCTCGAAAAAGGGCGCGCCGGCGATACGTACAACGTCGGCTCGGGACTCGAGAAGTCGATCGAGGAGATCGCGGACTCCGTGCTCGGAATCCTCGACAAGCCGCAGGAGCTGAAGACGATCGTCCCCGACCGCCCTGGTCACGACCGGCGCTATCTCCTCGACTCGAGCAAGATCAAAGAAGAGCTCGGCTGGGCGCCGGAGCGCGAGTTCGACTCCGGCCTCGAGAGGACCATTCGCTGGTACGAGGAGCACCGTGACTGGTGGGAGCCGTTGAAGGAACGCGCGCCTATCGAAGAGACAGCCTGGCGCTAGCCACAGGTCTTGCGCGCGTCCTTGCGCAGGCGGTCGATCTCCTTGCGGCGCCCCTGTAGCGCCTCCGAACGGTCGAGCAGGGCGGCCACGCCGTCGCAGCGGCCGAGCCGGTAGCGCGTGTACGCCAGGTTGTAGCTGGCGTAGGCCTCGTCGAGCCCGCCGGTTCCCTGCAACTTCGAGACGGCCTGCTCGAGCAACGGCAGCGCGCCGCTGTAGTCGCCGCGCTGCATGAGTGCGAACCCGCGGTCGTTCAGCGATCTTCCGTCTCCGCCCGAGGTTGTGAGCGGGACCGTCGTCGGCGATGTCGAGGCCGGCGATGTCACGGTCTGACGCTGGGTGACCGTTCGACCCTGCCCGGTCCTGAAAATCGTGCGAACGAGGGTCGTGGTTCCCCCGCCGTCTCCGTTCGTGAGGAGGAATGCCGCGATGCTGCCGCCGATTCCCGCCGCGGCGAGCAGAGCGACGAACGGAACGAGCACGCGCGGAGTCCGGCCGAGCGGCCGCGCCGCCGCAGGAACAGTCGGAGCCGTGGTCACCAGCGGCGGAAGCTCTCGCGTCGTGCCCGCCGCCTCCGCCAACGCATCGTGTAGAGCCGCGACGAACTCGGCGCACGTCGGGTAGCGGTCGTCCGGCCGCTTCGCGAGGGCCCGTCGAAAGACCGCATCGAGCTCCGGCGGCAGGTGCTCGCACCGCTCGTAGATCGAAGGGATCGGCGCGTTCACGTGAGCTGCGGCCTCGGCGGTCAGCGACTCGCGCTCGAACGGCCGCCTCCCGCTCAGCAGCTCGAAGGCGACCACGGCGAGCGAGTAGCGGTCACTCGCCGGCGTGGCGCGCTCGCCGTTCGCCTGCTCGGGAGCGAGATAGCCCGCTGTCCCGAGCACGGTGCCCGTGAGCGTCATCGAATCGAGGTCTGCCGCGCTGGCGATCCCGAAGTCGGCCACGTGCACGTTCTCGTCGCGGTCGAGCAGGAGATTCGCCGTCTTCACGTCGCGATGCACGATTCCGCCGCGGTGGGCTGCGTCGAGGGCGCGGCCGGCCTGCTCGAGCCACCGAATCGCCTGCCCAGGCGGCTGCGCCCCTCCCTCGCGCAACCGGTCCTCGAGCGAGCCGCCCGCCAGGTACTCCATGACGATGAACGGGCGGTTGTGATGCTCGCCGACATCGAAGATCGTGACGATGCTCTGCTCACCCGAGAGCCGCGCTGCGGCGAGGGCCTCGCGCGTGAACCGCTGCCGAACGTCCTCGTTGCGGGCGTAGCGGTCGGCCAGCACCTTCACGGCGACCGTGCGGCCGAGCAGGTCGTCGGTGGCGCGGTAGACGTCGCCCATCCCGCCCCGAGCGACGCGCCTGGGCGACCGATACCTCTCCGGAAGGATGTCCGTGTCGACAGCCATGCGCGGGCGCGCGGCCGCAAGGCCGCTCGGCTTAGGCGTGTTTCCGCCGCCGTGACCTCTAAACGCAAGGGCGGTGCGGTCTTGAAGGCGCTGTAAAGAAACGGGATTTCGGCCGAAAGATGCGCTAGCCTCAACGAACCCTCCTGCGGTTCCGAAGCGGAGCCGATGCACAATCCCGGGGTCTCCGCGATGCTCGTTCCCACGCTCGTCACAGCCGTCTCGTTCGCGCTCGGGCTGAGCGGTGCGCCCGCGCACAAGGCCGCGCCCGCACGCGTCTCAGCAACACCGAGCTTCTTCATCATCGGGCGCGGGTGGGGGCACGGCATCGGGCTCAGCCAGTACGGCGCGTACGGCTACGCGCTGCGCGGCTACAAGTGGGACCGGATCGTCACCCACTACTACCGCGGGACGGCGATCGGGCCGACCCCGATCAAGCGGGTCCGCGTACTGCTCTCCCGAGGACGCGCGAAGGTGTCGATCTCCTCGAAGCAGCCTTTCGCGGTCACCGACGCCGATGGGAACCGGTTCGCGCTCGAGGCGGGAACGTACTCCTTCGGGCCCGGGTTCAAGCTGAAGATTGCTCCCGACCAGCCGCCGCGGGCGCTGCCGGGGCCGGTGCTGTTCGAACCGGGCGCCTCGGCGCTGGCGTACGGCGACAAGGGCTACAGGGGATCGCTGCGCGTGCTGAAGGAGCGAAGCCGGCTGACGGTCGTGAACGTCGTCGGGCTCGAGCCCTATCTGTGGGGCGTCGTGCCTTCGGAGATGCCGAAGACCTGGGCTCCCGAGGCTCTGAAGGCGCAGGCCGTGGTCGCGCGGTCGTACGCTGCTTCGCGCGTGCGCCGCGGCGGAACCTTCGATCTCTTCCCCGACACCCGCAGCCAGGTCTATCTCGGCATCCGCCACGAGGCTCCCTCGACGACGGCGGCCGTGAACGCGACGGCCGGGAAGGTCGTCCTGTACGACGACGAGGTGGCCGACACCCTCTTCTTCTCGACCTCGGGCGGCCGTACGGCCGCGATCCAGGACGTTTGGCCTCGCGCGGAGCCGATCCCGTACCTCGTCTCCGTCGCCGACCCCTTCGACTCGATCTCGCCCTATCACTTTTGGGGGCCGTACCGGGTCTCGCCGGTGACGCTCGCGCGCCGGCTCAAGGTGCCCGGTCGAGTCGTCGACGTCCAAACCGCTGCAGCGCCGTCCGGCCGCGTGCGCACGCTGACGCTGAAGGGCACGCGCGGAGAGGTGAGCGTGACCGGTTACGACGTTCGCCAGACGCTCGGCTTGCGCTCGAGCTGGTTCCGCATCGCGATGCTTTCGCTGACCGGCCCGACGGCACCCGTCCAGTTCGGCGCGCGGTCGTCGCTCGTAGGGGTGGCGAAAGGGGCTGCCCGCGTCCAGCTTCAGGCTCGGGCCTTTGGCGAGACGTCCTGGCGCACCGTCGGCCCGCTCAAACCTCGCGGGGGCCGCGTGACCCCGATCGTCCGTCCGCGGATCGCGACCTCGTACCGGCTCGTCGCGGACGGCGTCCCGAGCGGCGCGATCACGGTTGCCGTGTCACCGCGCCTGCGTCTGCGGGTCCGCGCCGACCGGACCGGCTTCGTCGGAACCGTTCGACCGGCGGGACAAGCGGTCGTGCAGATCCAGCGTCAGGACGGTTCGGCGTGGCGGACGATCGCGATCGCGGACCAGGGGCCGCAGGGTGGGTTCGAGGTCGGCTATGCAATAGCGCCCGGGACGTACCGGGTTGTCGTCAACGCTGGTAGCGGCTTCGCCGCCGGCGTTTCTCCCCTTGTGCGGGTGGTGGCCTAGTGAAGAAGCGGCTGCTAATCGCCGGTGCGGCCGTTCTCGCGCTGGCGGTCCCGACGGTGGCGACCGCGTTCCGGCCGAACGATCCGCTCCAGCCCAGGCAGTGGTACCTCACCGACGTCCGGGCCTTCGACGCGTGGCCGCAGCTCCCGTCGCTGCCTTCCGTCCGCGTCGCCGTGATCGATTCGGGGATCGACGCCGGCCATCCCGAGTTTGCCGGCCGCATCGCCCTGAAGAAGAGCTTCGTCGGCGGCTCGGCGGGCGCCGACCGCGAGGGCCACGGGACGTTCGTCGCCGGAGAGATCGCGGCCGCGACGGGCAACGGCCAGGGCATCGCCGGGCTCGCCTTTTCGGCTCGGCTGCTCGTCGCGAAGGTGGTGCGGGACGACGGAACGATCCCGGACCGCGCCGAGGCCCGGGCCATCCGCTGGGCCGCCGATCATCGCGCGCGCGTGATCAACCTGAGCTTTGGCGGCCCTCGTGATCCTCTCAGCCCGCGGCGAGACAAGTTCTCCCGAGCCGAGCAGCGCGCGATCGAGTACGCCGTCGGGCGCGGAGCGCTCGTCGTCGCGGCGGTCGGCAACGGCGACGATTCGCCGGACGTGCCCTGGGATTTCGCGAGCTATCCGGCGGCGCTTCCGCACGTGATCGGGGTCAGCGCATACGCGCCGGACGGCGCCGTGCCCGCGTTCTCGAATCGAGACCGCATCTACAACGACCTGGCGGCGCCCGGCGCGGCCATGTTCTCGACCTTCCCCCGCGGCTTGACCGCCCGCTTGGGGTGCACCGAGCCGGGGTACTCGAGCTGCGCGCCGAAGCCCTATCGCCGCGCCCACGGGACCTCCTTTGCAGCGCCCCAGGTGGCCGCCGCTGCTGGGCTCCTCTTCAGCCTCGATCCGAGCCTGACCGCGGATCAGGTGCGCTATCTGCTCGAGCGGAACGCGAGTGACGCTACCGACGCCGACGGCTGCGCGGACTGCGCCGCCGGGCGCGATTCGCTCACGGGCTGGGGACGGCTCGACGTGGCGGCCGCGGTCAAGGGGCTGCAGCAGGGGTACGTACCGCGGCGCGACCGGCTGGAACCGAACGACGACGCGGGCAGGCTCGCCGCCCCGATTCTTCGGCGGCGGCTCACGATCCGCGCCACGATCGACTTCTGGGACGACCCGCGAGACGTCTACCGCGTCCATCTCGCGCGCGGCCAGCGGCTCGTGGCGGCGCTGCGCGGCCGGGCCGGCACAAATCCGAACCTGATCCTCTGGAGGCCGCGCACACGCGACATCGACGCTGCGTCGCCGTCGCGCCGCGCCGCGTCGTCGTTCCGCCCGGACGCGCGGGAGCGGCTCGCGTACCGGGCTCGCAAGGCCGGTTGGTATTACCTCGAGGTCGGCCTGCGCGGTCGCACGAGCGCCGCGTACCGCCTCAGGCTGCGTTACTGATTCTCAAGCAGCTCGTCCTCGGGAACGTCCCGGATCTGCCGCGCCGGGTTGCCGACCACGACCGCGCCTGCGGGAACGTCGCCGAGGACGACCGCTCCGGCGCCGACGAACGCTTCCTCGCCGACCTCGATCCCCGGTAGCAAAACGGCGGCGGCCCCGATGCGCGCTCCCCGGCGCACTGTCGGCCCTTTGCGCAGCGCGTGCCTTCGCTCGGTGCGGCCCATGAAGTTGTCGTTCGTCGTCACGACACAGGGCGCGATGAAGACGTTGTCCTCGAACGTGGAGTAGGCGGTGATGTACGCGTTGGCCTGGATCTTCGTCAGGGCACCGATCGACGTGTCGTTCTCGACCAGCGAGCCGCGTCCGACGACCACGTCGTCGCCGATCTCGCACCGCTCGCGTATACATGCCTGGTCGCCGACCACGGCTCGGGCGCCGATTTTCGTTCCGGCGAAGACGACCGCCCCGGCCGCGACCACCGTCCCGGCGCCGAGCTCCAGAGGCGGCAGCTCCTCCCGGGCCGCGGTCGAGCGCGGAGAGAGGGACGGCTGCTTCCCGAGCACGACGTTGTCGCCGATCTTGCAGCCGTCGCCGATCATTGTGCCGGGATAGATGACGACGTTTTGCCCTTGCTCGAAGCTCACGTTCGCGTCCAGGGGCGTGCGGTTCACGCCGGGGTGCGTTCGAGCGACGCCTGGAGCTGCTCGAGCGCCCGTACCACGGCGACGCCGTCGCGGGCGGCCGCGAGGGCATCGCCGTCACCCGCGACGAGGCGCAGGAACGCCTGGCACTCGAGGCGCAGCGGCTCGTCGTTCGCGATCTTGGGCGAGTACGTGTCGCCGGTCCGGGTCCGCCACTCGCCGTAGGTCTCGCCGGGGGGCTCGAACGCTTTGTCGAAGACGGTCACCTTGCGCTCGAGCTCCATGTCGTCGAAGACAGCCATCTTCTCCTTGCCGACCACAGTCATCCGGCGCATCTTGTGCGGGTCGAGCCAGGAGAGGTGCATATGCGCCGCCTTGCCCGAGGGGAAGCGCAGGTAGCAGAAGACGACGTCCTCGACCTCGCCGACGAGCGACTCGCCGCGCGCCCACACCTCGCTCGGCTCTTCGCCGAGCAGGTGCAGGATCACGGACAGGTCGTGTGCGCCGAGCGACCAGAGCGCGTTCTCGTCCTTGCGCAGCTGGCCGAGGTTCTGCCGGTTCCCGTACAGGTAGAGGATCTCGCCAAGCTCGCCGGAGTCGATCAGCTCCTTCAGCTTCTGCACGCCCGGGTGGTAGAGCAGGAGGTAGCCGGGCAGCAGGACGCGGCGCCGCTCTTCGGCAAGCGCGACGAGCTCCTCTGCATCCGGCGCGGACAGCGCGGGCGGCTTCTCGACGAAGACGTGCTTGTCGGCCTCGAGCGCGCGCTTCGCGAGCTCGTGGTGGGTGACGACCGGTGTCGCCACGACCACGGCATCGAGCTCGTCGTCGGCCAGCAGCTCGTCGAAGTCGCCGGTTAGACGGGCCGATGGGTAGCGGTCCGCGAGTCGTGCCCGCTGCTCTTCGGACGCGTCGCAGAGCCACGTGAGCTCGGCCAGCTCGCCGAAGTTGCGCGCGAGGTTCGGCCCCCAGTAGCCGAGGCCGGCGACGCCGATCTTCATGCGCTGAGCCTAACCAGGACGTCGGCGATGCGTTCGGATGCGTGGCCATCCCCGTACAGCTGCGGCCGCTCGTCCGGCATCCGCGCCTCGGCTACGGCTGCGGCGATCAGCTGAGGGTCGTCGTCGACAAGCCGGTTCGCGCCGAGCTCGACCGTGTCGACCCACTCGGTCGACGGCCGCAGGGTCACGCACGGAACGCCGTACCAGTAGGCCTCCTTCTGCAGCCCGCCCGAGTCGGTGACGATCACGCGCGCCTGCGAGGCGAGCGCAGCCAGGTCCAGATAGCCGAGCGGGTCGACCATGCGGACACGTCCAGGGGTCAGACCCCGGGACATGGCCCTTGTGCGCGGGTGGGCGGGAAGGATCACCGGCGGATCGATCCGCGAGAGGCCTTCGAGGATGCGGGCAAGCCGGTCGGGCTGCACGTTCGCCTCACGGTGCACCGTGGCCACGACATATTCATCGGGCTCGACCTCGAGCCGGCTCAGGATCGTCGAGCGCTCGCGAGCGATCGGGGCGAGCTTCATGCTCGCGTCCGCCATCACGTCGCCGACGACCTCGCGCCGCCCGGACACGCCTTCGGCAGCGAGCGTCTGGGAGGAGCGCTCGTCAGGGCAAAGGAGCAGCTGGGAGAGGCGATCCGTCTCGACGCGATTGCGCTCCTCT
>JBIOYJ010000018.1:0-2250 GCA_044870105.1 Gaiellaceae bacterium
CGACAGCTGAGATGACGACGGAGCGGGCTCCCGCGTCGAGGTGTGCCTGCGCCTTGTCGCGCTCCTCGAACCGTCCGGTCGCCTCGACGACCACATCGACGTCGAGATCCCGCCAAGGGAGGTTTTGGGGTTCGGGGATCGAGAACGCCCGCAGTCCAAGTTCGCCGACCCTGATGGTCTCTGGCCCGGCGACGACCTCCACGGGCAGCCGCCCGAGGAGCGAGTCGAACCGGAGCAGGTGCGCCATCGTTGTCGGATCGCCGAGGTCGTTGACGGCGACGATCTCGTAATCGGGGCGCCGCTCGAGGGACGCGCGGAGAACGTTCCGTCCGATGCGCCCGAAGCCATTGATGGCGACGCGCCTCATCCCCGGGTCGCCGCCGTTGATTTGGGCGCTTGTCGCGTCGCGTGGACGCCATCTGTCGAGGCGCGCCTCAGCGTGGGCGGTGGCCGTGATGCCCGATGCGCGACCTCCTCGATGGCCGCCTCTTCGGCTTCGCCTTTCCCCCAGCGCCGCACGAGGGGGGCTGACGCGGTGAACAACACCAGCGGGAGCGCGAAGAAAGGCAGGATGCGGGCGAGCGCCACGATGTCGGCCAGTATGAGGACGGCGAGGAGCGAGAGCATGGCTAACCCGAAAGCTGAAGCGGCCAGGAAGAACCATGTTTCGGGCTTGGGCGCCTTGCGGACTGAGCGTCTCGAACTGAGGTCAAACGGTGTGTTCCTCATCTCGTTCGAGGATGCCGCCGGGAGTAGTGGCCGTCGATCGGGGCCAGCATCCACGGTCGCCCACAAACGCACCCATTTGCCGACAAGGGCGCGAGCCAGCACCTCCTGCGGATTTCGCGCAGCGGCCTTTTAGAAATGGGCGTTGCTGCGCATTGCGCGTACTGACTACTCGGGCGAACCTATTTCGGCGATGCTGCCCTCGAGAGTCACTCGCCCCGAAAACGAAAATCGTGCTAGGCGCGTGCCCGACCCGATCTCGCTCCGGGTTGCAGAAAAGACTGAACGATGAAGCGGCACCGAACCCTTGTGCCGCTCTCGCATGACCACCACCACGCCGTCGAGGCCCGCCGGCTTCGTTGTGCCGCGGAGCGCCCTGGCTCGAGCACCGCCGCATCGGCGTTCCTACGGTTCTTTGCCAGCGAGACGGTTGGTCATTTTCGCGCCGAGGAAGAGCTTCTGTTTCCGACCGTCGTCGATTTCTCCGAGGCCCGGGAGCCAATCGTCCAAGCCCTGCTCGAGCACCAGCGCATTCGCGCGCGAGAAGCGCTGCTTCGCAACCGTCTCGATGATCGAAGAGCTTTAGCGGACACCATGCGCGAGCTCGGCCAGTTGCTCGCGGCACACGTCCGGCACGAGGAGCGGCGACTGTTCCCGCTGATCGAAAGCCTTCTAGAGGACTCGACGCTCGCGGCAGTCGAGCTCAGCCGGCCCGACGGCTACGAGGCCGTCGATCCGCAGGGGGCGCTCAGCGACCAGCCTCGTCGCACTACCCCTGCCAACCCTGACGCGACGCTGCTTTTCTGGGGTGCCGGCGGTGGAGCTCAGTGTGACGCTGCCTTCCTCGGGAGCCGGCGGTGGAGCGCGCGAGACCGTCACCGCTGAGCGGTCCGCAAGGGGTCGCGTGGATCCGCGCCTATGGCCAGGCCACCTTGATCGTACGAGGCTCGCGCCGAGAGATGGAGGGCCCTCGAGCTCGAAATGGGGTCGTCGACCGATGGTCGATCTGTTGCCAAACGGCCATGCTCGACACATGACCGTACGGAAGGAGGAAAAGTGAATGGATCCATCGTCTGCGGTGTCGACGGATCGTCCGATTCGCACCGGGCGCTGGGCGTCGCGGCGCAGTTTGCACGCCGGCTCGGCGCGAAACTCATCGTCGCCAACGTTGTCGCTTACGTCCCGGACCCCGTCGTTCCGACCGACGCCTACGCGCCGATGGCTCACTGGACGGGGTACGGACCGCCGATGACGGAAAGGCGCACAGACGCCGACATGGAAGCATCCGAGGCCCTGCTCGAACACATCGTGGCCGAGGCTGGAGTAGACGGTGCGGAGCTTCGGACAATGCTCGGGATTCCCGCCGAGCGGCTGGCAGAGCTGGCTGACGATGAAGCAGCCGACCTGATCGTCGTCGGCTCGCGGGGTCGCGGGTCGCTCAAGGCGGCCTTTCTGGGCAGCGTTTCGAACAGCCTGATCGGTATCGCCCGCTGCCCCGTACTCGTGGTCCCCCGAGGCGCCGCC
>JBIOYJ010000019.1:0-3950 GCA_044870105.1 Gaiellaceae bacterium
GATACATTGCGCCGAAGCGTGAAGAGAGCGGCCCTCATCATGCTCGTCTTTGCCGTCCCGGTCTGCGGCGCGCCGGGTGCGAAGCGCCTGCCTAGGCTCACGCTCGCGAAGACGGAGCCGATCGTGATCCGCGGGACCTTCTTCGCACTCCGAGAACGGGTGCGCCTGGTCGTCCGAGCACCGCGCCGCCAGGTCGCCAGCGCGGTCGCCGACCGCCGAGGCACGTTCCTGGTCCGGCTGCGGACGAGCTTCCCGGAGTGCCAGAAACTCTCGGCCGTGGCGACCGGAAGCCGCGGTAGCCGCGCGACGATCGTCATCGTCGAAGAATGCGCGGACGCGCCGGCCCCTTGACATAGGCAAATAGACGTTTGAAGATCCCTCCGTCGTGACCGCTCACAGGGGGCGGCACTTCTGCGAGGGGGAAAGGTATGAGGCACTTACGGGTGTTTTTCTGGACGGCCTTTGCCGTCCTGGCGGCGCTGGTCTTTACGGGCCAGGCGCTCGCCGTCGCGCAGCTCGGCAATTCAGGGCTGCGCGACTTCGACGCACGGTCGGCCAACGTCGCCCCGACCGTGGCGCAGCGTGCAGCCGTGAACGCGCTTCACGCACGCGCGAACTGGAACCGCTTCGGGACGCCGTCGTCTCTGACTCGGTTCGGCGGCTATCTGTCCACGGGCGTTGCGGGTGACACCGCGGTTGCGGCCGCCCGCAGCTGGCTGGGCGCACACAGCGCCCTGTTCCGTCTCGTGTCGGCAGATGGGCTCGTGCTGCACGCGGACAGTCGGCTCGCGGACAGCAAGGCTCACGCGGTCACGTTCCGCCAGACGTACGGCGGCCTGAAGGCCGTGGTCGGGGAGGGCCTCGTCACCGTGGCGGTCGCGCCCGGCGCTTCCGGCTGGAACGTCACCTTCGTCTCGTCCACGTTGAGCCCTGACACGGCGCTCGACGGGGCGACCAATCTATCGGCCGCGCAGGCGTGGACGAGCGCAGCCGCGAACGTCGGCCAGTCTCGGTCGATCATGAACGTCCACGATGCGAAAGACTCCGCGGGCTGGAACAACCTGCGGGTGGACGGCCTGAAGGATGTCCAGCGCGTGAAGCTCGGCGCATTTCCGCTCCGCGGGAGTGCCGTGCCGGCGTACGAGACGATCGTGATGGACGCGTCGGCTGCGGAGCCCTACGCCTACCGCGTCGTCGTCGACGCGCGGAACGGCGCGATCCTCAGCCGGTCGAATCTAGTGGACAACGCCGCGCGGGCGGACGCGATCATCACGACGCCCTTCAGCGGCACAGTTCCGGAAGGCGATGGGGCATGCGACGAGAAGAAAGGACCTTTCACCGTCGCGCCGGGGACGCGCTCGATTCACGGCGGCGCCGCGTCGCCAAATCCGAACAACGACATGGTGCTGAACATCTACCACGGCACCGAGCTCGTGCTCTCGGTCGACAGCTTCACCAACCCGGAGACCTTCCACTACGAGCCGCCGGGCGGCGTGCCGCCGGGCGAGTGGTTCGTGGAGATCTGCGACTTCCCGGGCGACAGCGACGGCTGGCACGACCCGAGGACCTACACGGGTGAGTTCATCACGGACGATTCGCCGGCCTACCTGGCACGGTGGAAGGCGTTCACGGCGAACCCGCCCCTGCACGTGCTCGATGCGTTCCCGTGGAACAACCCGAGCACGGACACGCGGAAGCTGTGGTGCTGGCTGCCCTCGGCTACCGCCTGCGACATCGTCGTGAAGAACGCGGCCTCGCGCGGTCCATGGGACTACGACCAGAAGCTGAACGTGCCCACGTTCACCACGCGCGGCAACAACAACCTCGCCGCGACGTCGTGGACGAATCGGTTCGCTCCGAGCCCGCCGGCGTACTCGCCGACGAGCCCGACTCGGGATTACAGCTTCCCGTGGACGAACGTCTGGTTCACCAGCAAATGCGCTCCGGTGCCGAACGCGCCGGGCTCATCGTTCCCGCCGCTGACGTCCTGGGACGCCGATGCGGCGACGGTAAACCTGTTCGTGACGCACAACCGGTTGCACGACTGGAGCTACTTCCTCGGCTTCACGGAGAACACCTGGAACGCCCAGGCCGACAACTTCGGCAATACCGGGCCGCTCCAGGAGAACGATCCGCTGATCGGCAACGTCCAGGCGGGCGCGTTGATCCCGGGTGTCCGCGACAACGCGAACATGATCACGCTCGGCGACGGCACGCCGTCGGTCACGAACATGTACCTCTGGCAGGCGTTGGCCGGCTCGTTCTACCCCCCGTGCGTCGACGGCGACTACGACACCGCGGTCATCGGCCATGAGTTCGGCCACATGGTCGAGAACCGGATGATCGGCAAGGGGACCGGTCGCAACGGCTTCCACGCCGGCTCGATGGGCGAGGCGTTCGGCGACCTGAACGGGATGGAGTACCAGAACGACAACGGCTTCGTTCCGACGAGCAACGAGAACCCGTTCGCGGTCGGCGTCTACGCCACCGGGAACAAGACGCATGCGATCCGTGACTACGGCATGAACTGGCCGCGGACGGGCGGCTTCCCCGCACCGGGCGTCTTCCCGGAGGTCGATCCGCTGAACTTCAGCGATATCGGGTTCGACACCCCGGGGCCGGAGGTGCACTCCGACGGCGAGATCTGGATCGCCGTGAACTTCGACGTTCGCCAGGCCCTCGCCGCCAAGTACAACGCCGCCTTCCCGGCCGGCAATGCAACGCTCCAGTCGAAGTGCGCCAACGGCGTGCTTCCGCCGGAGAATTGTCCGGGCAACCGCCGGTGGTTCCAGCTCGTGCACGACGCGATGCTGCTGATGCCGACGGCCCCGACGATGCTCGACGCTCGGGACGCGATGCTTGCGTCCGACGTCACGCGGTTCGGCGGAGCGAACCAGGCCGACATCTGGAACGCCTTCGCCCGCCGCGGGTTCGGCCAGTTCGCAGCGCTGCACAGTGCGCCCGATGCACCGGCGTTTAATGACACTCAGCCCGTGCCGGACTTCTCGTCGGCACATGCGAGCAATGCCACTGTCACCTTCGACCTGCGGGCGAAGGAGGGCGACGGTGCGGCTGTCGGCAACGTCTACGTCGGCCACTACCAGGCTCGCGTCTCGCCGATCGCCGATACGAACCCGGCGACGTCGAACTCGGGCATCGACACGAACCTGGATGCAACGGCGCAGTTCGTTCCGGGGACGTACGAGTTCCTGGCGGTCGCTCCCGGCTACGGCTTTGCACGCTTCACCGCAAGCTTCACGGCCGGGCAGACGCGTACGGTCACTGTTCAGATGCCCACCAACTGGGCGTCGGCTGCCCAGGGCGCAACTGCGACAGGCGACGGCACGGCCCCGGGTAACGCGATCGACGAGACCGAAGCGACGAACTGGTCCGCCGACGGCCGTAACCCGGCAGACAACACGTTGTCCGGGATCGCCGGAAAGAAGATCACCGTCGATCTCGCGGGCACAGCCGCTCGGGCGATCACACACGTCCAGGTCAGCGCCATGATCGCCCCCGGGAACAACCGGTTCACGGCGCTGCGCGCGTTCGAGATCTGGGCGTGCCAGGCGACCGGAGCGGTCACATGCGCGAGCGACGGCGACTTCACGAAGGTGTACACGAGCGTGGCGAACGCCTTCCCGGGAGATAACCCGCGCCCGGTCGCACCGGAGATGATCCTGCGTGACTTCGCCATCCCGACGACACCGGCGACACACCTGCAGCTGCGTGTGCTGACCAGCCAGTGCACCGGCAACCCCGCGTACCAGGGGGATCAGGACAACGATCCTCTCGTCAACGCGGATTGCGACTCGAACGTCGCCGCCAATGCAAGCCGGCGGTTCGTCCGGGCCGCTGAGCTCCAAGCGTTCACGACGAACGTGAACGTGCTCGGGCCGCCCGCAGCGACGCCTCCGGCTCCGCCGGCCTCGCCGGCGCCCGCTCCGGCG
>JBIOYJ010000020.1:0-3216 GCA_044870105.1 Gaiellaceae bacterium
GTGTCGGGGTACTCGAACCCGATCGCCGCCGCGCGACGCTGAACCTTGCGGGCCTGCAGCAGCGCGGGGAAGTTCTCGGGAACGTGGTGGAAGATGCCCTCGCGGCCTTCCTGCTCGCGTTTGATGCGCTCCCAGTTCTCGCGGACGCGCGCCGCCGTTCGCGCCTCCGCGTCGCCGAATACGTGCGGATGCCGGGCGACGAGCTTGGCGTGGATCCCCCGCGCGACCTGCTCCAGATCCCCCTGGCCCTGCTCGTCGAGCAGGAGGGCCAGGAAGTAGACCTGGAAGAGGAGGTCGCCGAGCTCGTCCAGGAGCTTCTCGCGATCGTCGCCGAACGCCGCGTCCGCCACCTCGTAGGCCTCCTCGACCGTGTGCGGAACGATGGTGCGCGCCGTCTGCTCACGGTCCCAGGGGCAGTCACTCCGGAGTCGCTCGGTTAGCTGCTGGAGTTCGAGCAGCGCCTCGCCGAGGCTCAACTAACCGGTCGTCGTCGCCGTGGTGGAGGTCTCCGGAGGCGCGTACCCGGGCTGGTACTTGCTCTTCTTCTTGAACTCCTTCTGCGTGTCCTTCCACCAGTCATCCATCGCTTCTTGCTTCTTCTGCTGGATGAGCTGCTGGCGGATCGCCTCCTTCACCTGCGCGAGCGGCGTCGCCTTCGCCTTCTGCGGCGGGCGCACCGGGCCGAGCGCCTGAATGATGTGCCAGCCGAACTGCGTGTGGACCGGCTTCGAGATCTGCCTCACCTTGAGCGAGAAGGCGGCCCGGTCGAAGGCCTTCACCGTCCGGCCCTTGAACGCCCCGCCGGGAAGCCGGCCCCCGAGCGACTTCGTCTGCGTGTCGATCGAGAACCTCTGGGCGAGCTGTCCGAATCGCTCGGGGTGGGCGCGCAGCTGGTTGTACAGGCTGAACGCCTGCGCGCGCGTCTTCACCAGGATGTGGCGGACGTCGCGGCTCTCGGGCTGCGCCGGCTGCTCGTACTGCGACTTGTGCTTGTCGTAATACTCCTTGATGTCGTCGTCATTGACCTTGACGTCGTCGGTGACCTTCGCGAAGACCTTCTCGCGGATCAGCTGCGAGCGGATCCCCTGGCGCACCTCGGAGTCGGTCAGACCCTGTGACGCGAGCTGCTGGCGATACCGCTTCTCGATCTCTTCCTTCGTCGCCGGCTTCTGACCGGGTGGGTTGACGAAGTACTGCTTCTTCACCTGCTCGAGGCGCTTGTCGATGTCCTCGTCGCTGACCTTGATCCCGAGCTCGTCGGCCTTCTCCTCGTACTCGGCCCGCTCGACGAGGAACGCCATGATCTGACCTCGCAACTGTGAGAACTGCTGCGTGCCCGCCTTCGGGAAGGGCCGTTTCTGCTTCGCGTACGTCCGCTTTGCCTGATCGACGATCGCGTCGAACTCGGTCTTCCCGATCGGGCGGTCGCCGACGACCGCCACGGCGTCGCTCGGCACCGACTTGGGCCCGCCGCTGCCTCCGCAGCCTGCGAGTGCGGCCGCCGCCGCCACGAGCATCGCGATGAGGATCACTCGTTTCATGAAAAGAGCGCCACCGCAGCCACTTACGCTGCCTGACGCGCTTCGAGCATAGCATCGACCAGCCGGAGCGCTCCTTCGAAGTTTCCGTCCCGCAGGGAGACCTCCTGCCGCGCGGTCGTGTACACGGCGGTTTCGATCTCCCCCCGTAGCGCGCGCAGCTCGCCAGAACCCATCAGGATCGGGCCGACCGTCGCCCGCCCGCTGCGAAAGACGAGGTAATCCGCCCCCAGGCGCGCCAGCTTCAGCTTCGCCTCCTGGATCGCGAACAGGTTCTCGACCGGCTCCGGCAGCGGGCCATAGCGATCTTCGGTTCCGGCCCGAAGCTCACGGAGCTCGTCTTCCGACTCGGCGAGCGCGATCCTGCGGTGGAGGTCGATCTTGAGCGCCTCGGAGCCGATGTAGCTGGCCGGGACATAAGCATCGACGCGCGCGTCGACGCGGACCGGGCGCGCGACTGCACGCCGCTGGCCCGAGAGCTCGGCGACGGCTTCACCGAGCAGCTCCACGTAGAGCTCGAAGCCCACGGCCGCCACGTGGCCGGACTGCTCCGCGCCGAGGAGCTCTCCGGCGCCCCGGATCTCCAGGTCCCGCATCGCGATCGCGAACCCGGCGCCGAGCTCGGTGTGGTCGGCCAGCGTGGCCAGGCGCGCGCGGGCTTCGGGCGTAAGCTCCTGGGAGTCCGGATAGAAGAGATACGCGTGGGCGAGCACATCGGATCGGCCCACCCGCCCGCGGATCTGGTAGAGCTGCGCGAGCCCGAGCGCGTCGGCCCGCTCCACGATCAGCGTGTTCGCCTGCGGGATGTCGAGCCCGGACTCGATGATGGTGGTCGAGACGAGCACGTCGCCGTCTCCGCTGAGGAACGAGAGCATGTGCTGCTCGAGCTCGCGCTCTCGCATCTGGCCGTGGGCGACGATGAAGCGCAGGTTCGGGCACAGCTGCCTGAGCCGCTCGGCGGCCTCGTCGATCGTCTCCACGCGGTTGTGAAGGTAGAAAGCCTGGCCCCCGCGCTCCTGCTCGCGCTGCAGCGCGGTCTTGATCAACTCCTCGTCGTACTCGCCGACGTAGGTGCGGATCGGGCGCCGTCCTTCCGGCGGTGTCTCGATCACGGAGATGTCGCGGAGCCCCGACAGCGACATGTGCAGCGTGCGCGGGATGGGCGTCGCGGTCAGCGCCAGCACGTCGACCTCGAGCCGAAGCTGGCGCAGGAGCTCCTTCTGGGCCACGCCGAAGCGCTGCTCCTCGTCGACGATCACGAGGCCGAGGTCGCTCGGCACGACGTCGCGGGAGAGCACGCGGTGGGTGCCGACGAGGATGTCGACCTTGCCCTCGCGGAAGTCGGCGACGACGCCCTTGACCTCGGAGCCCTTGCGGAAGCGCGAGATGACCTCGACGCGCACGGGCACGTCGCGGAAGCGGTCGCGGAACGTGGCCAGGTGCTGCTGGGCCAGGATCGTGGTCGGGGCCAGCACCATCACCTGCTTGCTGCCGGCGGCCGCCTTCAGGGCGGCGCGCATCGCGATCTCGGTCTTGCCGAAGCCGACGTCGCCGCAGATCAGGCGGTCCATCGGCCGCGTCCGCTCCATGTCGTCGGTGACGGCCTCGATCGCGCGCTGCTGGTCGGGGGTCCCCCGGTGCGGGAAGCGGCGCTCCAGCTCGCGGGTGAGCTCGTCGT
>JBIOYJ010000021.1:0-21744 GCA_044870105.1 Gaiellaceae bacterium
ACCGCCGTTCCGTGGACCTCTTCCTCGCCGAAAACCGCCTGTGGGTTGAGCGCCGTGGTGTTCGGCCGGCCGACGAATTCGGGGTGCGTGAGGTCGAGTCCGGTATCGAGAACGGTGACCGGCACTCCCGGGCCGGGAGGCTCAGCGCGATCGGCGCCGACCCGGGACACCCACCACTCGGAGGGCACCAGCGGGTCGGTCAGGTGGCTGAACTGGACGGCCGTGCGATCCGGTTCGGCGATCTCGACTGCTCCCGAGCGCTCGAGCCGCGGCAGCAGGCGCTCAGCCGCCGCCCGCGGGAGGCGCCAGATCCGCAGATCGCGCGAGACGAGCTCGCCACCTGAAACCGCGACCAACGCCTCGGCGGCATCGCCGTTGAGCTGAACGAGCGTCCTCGACGCTGCCGCCAGAGCCGGGGTGTGGGATCGTTCAGGCTTGGCGAGCTCCGCCGCAGCGGCCGGCGACACGGTGACAAGAGCAACGAGAAAGACCCCTAGAAGGCGCATCACGCTCCGGATCGACGAGGACGACGGACAAGATTAGCTGCGTGCCGCGCGCTTTCGTCGGTCTCGGCTCGAACCTCGGCGACCGCGAGGGGTCGCTGCGGCGGGCGCTGCATGAGCTCTCCTCTGAAGCGGGCGTCGCCGTCCGGCGGGTTTCGAGCTTTCGCGAGACCGAACCGGTCGGCTATCTCGACCAGCCCCGGTTCGTGAACGCCGTCGCGGAGCTCGAGACGGAGTTGGCGCCTCGAGCGCTCCTCGACCTGCTGCTGGAGGTGGAGCGGCGGCTCGGACGCAACCGTGAGGAGGCTCCGAGGCTTGGGCCGCGGACGATCGATCTCGATCTCCTGCTCTACGGGGAGAAAGCGATGGAGGAGCCTGGCCTCACGCTCCCTCACCCCCGTCTGCACGAGCGGCGCTTCGTCCTCGAGCCCCTCGCCGAGCTCGATCCGCGCCTGGTCGTCCCCGGGCGCGGGGCGGTTTCTGCCCTTCTTGCAGGGCTAGAATGACGGACCTGATGTCGCATCTCGACGAGCTGGAGGAATACGAAGCAGAGCTCGAGCTCGGGCTGAAGCGGGAGTACAGCGCCGTTTTCGGCCTCTTCAGGTATTGCGTGCTGTCACAGGACGCGACGTACCTGTGCAACCGGCTCGACCTCAACTACGTCCCGCAGCCGAACTACCCGTTCTTCCACCTGAGGATGGAGGACGTGTGGGTTTGGGACAAGAACCGGCCGACGAGGATCATCCCGCGCGCCGAGGTCTACACGTCGAGCGACGTCACCGTCGAGGAGCTCCGCGGAGAGGGAGACGAGCCGAAGCTGACGGCCGAGGCGCTGGCCGAGCGGATCGGCGAGCCGCTCGCCGGCGACGACGAGCCTTAGCGGCCGGGCGCGTCAAGCGTAAGCCGGCCCGAATTCCGCACGATTGCCGCGCTTTTGCCGCGCGGCTCAGGTTGGAGCGGTTCGAGCCGGCTTCGCAATCCGACTGTACGCCCAAGCGGCTAGCCTCGCAACGCCGTGCTGCTCGCAATCGACGTCGGGAACACGCAGACCGTACTGGGCCTGTTCGACGGCGAGCGGCTGGGCGAGCAATTTCGTCTCGTGACGGAGGCCCGCCGCACCGCCGACGAGATCGGGATCGTGCTGCGTGGGCTCGTCGATCTCGAGTCGGTCGACGGAATCTGCCTCTCCTCGACGGTTCCGCTGCTGGTGCGGGCATACGAGGAGATCGCGGAGGCGGCGGGAGTGCCGATCCTCGTCGTCGGCCCCGGCACGCGTACCGGGATGGCGATGCGCCACGACGCGCCGCACGAGGTGGGGCCTGACAGGATCGTCAACGCGATCGCGGCGAAGGAGCGCTACGGCGCGCCCTGCATCGTCGTCGACTTCGGCACTTCGACGAACTTCGACGTCGTCTCGCCGGCGGGCGAGTACGTGGGCGGTGTGCTGGCGCCGGGCATCGAGATCTCGATGGAGGCACTGTTCGAGCGGGCCGCACGGCTGGTCAAGGTCGACTTCGCCGAGCCCCCGAGCCCGATCGGGACGACGACGGCGACGGCCCTCCAGTCCGGGCTCGTGTACGGGTTCGCAGGGCAGGTGGACGGAATCGTGGAGCGGGTCAGGACGGAGCTCGGCGATCCCGCGGCCGGGGTCGTCGCCACGGGCGGCCTGGCCGAGCTGATCGCCCCGCATGCCCGGACGATCGACAAGGTGGATCCGTTTCTGACGCTCGAGGGCCTACGGATCGTCTGGGGGCGGAACAAGACGGGGTGACGAGGGACGGCGCCGGCGCGCCGCCGGCGTATCGGCCCCGTGGTGTTTTCACACTCTTGTCACGGCCCGTGACATACCTGCGCGCTTTTCCCCAATAGACTCGAAGTGGGGAGGAGGTTGGCGGTGCCGTTATCTAGCGCCCGCCGCCGTGCGAGCGCCCGAACCGCCTAGCCGCCGCCGTAGATCGAGATCGGCAGATCGAGCAGCACCTCGTCGCCCTGGGGCAGCTCGCGCTCGAGCTGCGCCAGCACGAAGTGCGCGCCCGGCGCCTCCCTCAGCAGCCGCCGCTCGACCTCGTCCACCGTCTCCAGGCGAACCAGCTCCTGCTTGAGGGACTTCGGAAAGCGGCCGCGGCCGAGATACCAGCCGTAAAACTTCTTCAAGAACCCGGTCGCCCGGCGCTCGCCGAGCTCGCGCGCGGTCTCGCGCATGAACAGGATCAGCTCCGCGACAACCTCCTCCCGCGCGGGCTTGCCGCCCTCGCCTTCGAGGATCTCCCGCAGCGCCCACGGATTGCCCTGGGCGGCGCGTCCGACCATCACGGCGGCGGCCCCGCTTGTCTCCAGGATCGCCTGCGCGCGCGCACGCGAGGTCACGTCGCCTGAGGCCACGACCGGTACGTCCACGAGCGCGATGAGCTCGGCCGTCAACGAATGATCCGCCTCGCCGGTGTACATCTGCTTCGCGGAGCGTGGATGCAACGTCAGCGAGGCCGCCCCCGCCTGGACTAACCGCGGCCCCACCGTCAGACACGCCCGCGATCCGTCCTCCAGCCCGCGCCGCATCTTCACGGTCACCGGAACCGAGACGGCCGAAGCGACCGCCTCGACAATCCGGCACGCTCCATCCGGATCGTCGAGCAGCGTCGCGCCTGCACCAGTCTTCGTCACCTTTCGCACGGGGCAGCCGAAGTTGATGTCGACGAGGTTGGCTCCCGCTGCCTCGACCATCCGCGCGGCTTCGGCCATCGCTCCCGCATCGGATCCGAAGATCTGCACCGCGAGCGGCCGCTCGTCCGAGGCGATGCGCAGATAGCCGAGCGTTTTCTCGTTCCCATGGTGGAGGCCGGCGCAACTGACCATCTCGGAGCACACCAGTCCGGCGCCAAAACGGCGTCCCTGACGGCGAAATGCCTGCACGCTGACGCCCGCCATCGGTGCAAGAACGAGCCGTGTCGGGACCTCGACGTCTCGAATCCGCCAGGGGCTCCGAAGATCCACCTGCATAGAGCGAGAAATCGTAGACGAGAAACGGTTGACGTCTGTCCGCTTCACTGGCTACCATTCCCGCCCGCGACGGCGCCTGTAGCGCCGCGCGTTTTTGTTAGGAGGGTTTCCTTGAAGGACGTAATCCTTACTCCCGAAGGCTACGAGAAGCTCAAGCACGAGATCGAGCATCTCTCGAACGAGAAGCGTCGCGAGGTCGCGGACCGGATCCGCGTGGCCAGGGAGTTCGGCGACATCAACGAGAACGCCGAGTACGACGACGCGAAGAACGAACAGGCTCTGCTCGAACACCGGATCGCGACGCTCGAGGAGAGGCTGCGCAATGCGCGCGTGATCGAGAAGAAGGAGATCTCGAAGGACGTGGTCTCCGTCGGCTCCAAGGTCAAGCTCCGCGACGTCGACGCCAAGCGCACCGTGGAGTACCACATCGTCGGCTCCGCCGAGGCCAACCCGGTCGAGAACAAGCTCTCGAACGAGTCGCCTGTGGGCAAGGCCATCATCGGCCACAAGAAGGGGGAGACCGTCGAGGTTTCCGCGCCCCGCGGCGCGCTCAAGTTCAAGATCCTCGAGATCAAGGCAGCATAGGGCGCGCTAAGGTCGAAGCGCTTGTTCGAGCGCTTCACCGAGAACGCCCGCCAAGTCGTCGTCCTCGCGCAGGACGAGGCGGGTGCGCTGCAGCACAGCTACATCGGCACGGAGCACCTGTTACTTGGCTTGCTCCGCCAGGAGCACACGATTGCGGGACGCGCATTGGCTTTGCTTGGAGTCAGGCTCGCACAGGTTCAAGACGAGGTGCGTCGAATCGTCGGCCAAGGAGACGTCGCGCCCTTCGGCCAGATTCCTTTCACGCCCCGCGCGAAGAAGGTGCTCGAGCTCTCGCTTCGGGAGGCCCGCACCCTCGGGAGCAGCTACATCGGTCCCGAACACATCTTGCTCGGTCTGATCCGTGAGACCGAAGGCGTGGCGACACGTATCCTGCTCGACTTCGGCGCCGATCCAGAAAGGGTCCGTCGCGAGGTCTTCCGCATGCTCGAAGGCGCGCCTCCGGCCGACTACGAGCAATCGATGCAGAAGCTAGGTCGATGGCCTCGGGAGAGCGCGGGCTCTCCGGTTCAGCTGGCGTTGCCCGGCAGATTCCGGTTCTTTCTCGGCCCTGTCGCCCCGATGCTTCTCGGCGCCCTTCTCTTCGGCGGCGGCTTGCTCGTGGGCTGGCTGATCTGGGGCTAGCGCCCACTAGACTCGCGCGGCGATGACGCTGCCCAAGCGCTTTCCCGACCGGGACGAGATCGCCGCGGTCCGGGCGGAGGCCGAGAAGCTGGAGCCCGGCAGCGAAGCAGGCGACAACCGCCGTCTGGCGGGACGCGTGCTGGCGCGGCGGGGGCACGGCAAGCTGGTCTTTCTCGACGTCGTCGACCGCTCGGGGCGGATCCAGCTCCTCTGCGACGCGAGTCGCACGGGAGAGATCGACGTCGACCTCGGCGATGTCGTCGGGGTGACGGGATCGCCGGCGTCGACGCGCCGTGGCGAGCCCTCCCTCGCCGTCGACGAGCTCGTGCTGCTCGCCAAGACCCGCCGGCCGCTGCCGGACACGTTCCACGGTCTGCGCGACACGGAGCTCCGCTACAGGCAGCGCTATCTCGACCTGCTGGTGAACGAAGAGACGCGGCGCGACTTCGAGCTCCGCAGCAGGATCGTCACGGCGATCCGGCGCTACATGGACGAGCACGGCTTTCTCGAGGTGGAGACGCCGGTCCTCCAGCCCCGCTACGGAGGTGCGTTCGCAGAGCCCTTCGTCACGCACTACAACGCGCTCGACCGAGACTACTACCTGCGGATCGCGACGGAGCTCTACCTGAAGCGCCTGATCGTCGGCGGCCTCGACCGCGTCTACGAGCTCGGCAAGGACTTCCGCAACGAGGGCATGTCGTACAAGCACCAACCCGAGTTCACGATGCTCGAGTGGTACGAGGCGTACGCCGACTACGAGGACACCATGGCGCGGATCGAGGAGCTCGTAGAGCGCGTCGCGCAGGAGGTCCTCGGCACGACCAGGGTCTCTTTCAGAGGGCACGACGTCGATCTGAAGCGACCCTGGCGCCGTATCAAGCTCCTCGACGCCCTCGAGGAGGAGGGGCTTTGGACTCGCGACGAGCGAGAGCTTCGGCAACGCCTCGACGAGCGCGAGATCGACACGTCGAAGGACCGGACGTGGGCCCAGCTGGTCGACCACGCGTTCAGCTCGGTCGTCGAGCCCGCGCTGATCGAACCGACGATCGTGCACGACTACCCGCTCGAGCTCTCCCCCTTTGCCCGGGCCACGGACGACGATCCGACGATCGTCGAGCGCTTCGAGTACGTAGTCGGCGGGACCGAGCTCGGCAACGCCTTCACCGAGATCAATGACCCGGATGAGCAGGCGGCTCGGTTCGCGCAGCAGCGCGGCGAAGCTGGAGGCGAGCCCGGCGATCCCGACTACGTCGAGGCGCTCTCCTACGGAATGCCGCCGACCGGCGGGCTCGGGCTGGGCATCGACCGCCTGGCCATGGTGCTGGCCGGCCGCGACGCGATCCGCGACGTCATCCTGTTTCCCGCGCTGCGGGAGCGGGCGTAGGGCCCGCCTGCACGGTCTCGATCACGTCGGCGAGGATGTCCTCGAGGGAGCGGTGAGGCTTCCAGCCGATTGCCGCGCCGATTTTCTCGATCGCGGGAATGCGATGGAGCATCTCCTCGACGATCCCGTGCGGATAGACCTCCTCGTACGGCACGAACACCAGCTCTGACTCGCTGCCGGTCGCGGCCCGAATCCGCTCGGCCAGGTCGCGGATGCGAATGCTCTCGGTCGAGCCGATGTTGTAGATCTCGCCGGCGGTCGACGCCTCCTCGACCAGGCCGTTGAGCGCCTGGATGGCATCGGCGACGTGGCAAAAACAGCGGGTCTGGGTGCCGTCTCCGTGCACCTCGATCGGCTCGCCCGCAAACGCGCGCTCGACCATGCGCGGGATGACCATCCCGTACTGCCCGCTCTGCCGCGGTCCCACGGTGTTGAAGAGCCGGGCGATCACGCAGTCCAGGCCTCGCTCCTCGTGGAGGGCGAGGGCGAGGAACTCGTCCATCGCCTTCGAGTCGGCGTAGGCCCAGCGCCGGGCGGTCGTCGGACCGTAGATGCGGCGCGCGTCCTCGACGAGCGGCTTCTCGTCTCGGTGGTCGCCGTACACCTCGGACGACGATGCGATCAGGACGCGCTTGTCGAAGCGCGCGCAGTACTCGAGCACGTT
Source organism: Gaiellaceae bacterium (assembly GCA_044870105.1). Lineage (GTDB taxonomy): Bacteria > Actinomycetota > Thermoleophilia > Gaiellales > Gaiellaceae > JBKPFU01. Next base: position 6,776 of record JBIOYJ010000021.1, read on the forward strand.
CTCGGTTCCCTGCACGTTCGTCAGCAGGGTGTGTCCGGGCTGCTCGACGATCAGCCGGACGCCTACCGCAGCGGCCAGGTGGTAGACGACGTCGCACTTGTGGACGAGCTCGCTGACGACGGAGGGAGAAAGGATCGACTCGACGATCAGGTGAAAATCGCGCCGGCCTTCGAGGTGGGCGACGTTCTGGCGACCGCCCGTCGAGAGGTCGTCGAGGACGAATACCTCCGACCCCTTCCCGAGCAGGAGCTCCGCCAAGTGTGAGCCGATGAAGCCGGCGCCGCCGGTGACGAGCGCCTTCACGAGATCGGAGCGTACAGAAGCGGCCTGCCGTGCTCCCTCAATCGCGGTGGCACGATCGGGGGGAAGTTCCTAAAAGCCAGGGCGCCTCCGTGCCGATCTAGACAACACGCGGTTGGCGCCCAACCCGTTGCCGCAGGTAAGCCAACGACAGGGCCGGCCCCGACCCCCAAAGAGGAGCCGGCTCCACGAGGAGGCACACCGCAATGAGACGTGTTCTGTTGCTCGTCGCCGCGCTCGCCGCGCTGGGCTTTTCAGCTGAGGCGAATGCGGCCGTCATCCGCGGCGTCGTCATCGCCAAGGATGCAAAGCGCAAGGCGGTCGTCACGGCCGCACCGAAGGGAGCAGTTCGCACGATCCGGCTGGGTGCCAAGTTCCGGCGCGCCCGACTCGGCCAGCGCATCGTCACGCGGGCGTCTCGCCTGCCGGACGGCACGTTCCTCGGCCGCGGCTTCCGGGCCAAGAATCGCGTCCGGCACACACGCTTCGGCGCGACGGTCATTCGCCGGGAGGCGACGGGCCGGCTGATCTTCTCGGCGGGCCGCAGCGTGTTCGTCCTGCGCCTTCGCAGCGCCGCCAGCTCGTCGCTCTTCAACGACGACGAGGACGACCTCGAAGCCGGAGACCAAGTCTCCTGCGACGCCGACGTCGGATCCGGCGGACTGACAGCCGATCCAGAGGACGTCGACGAAGTCGGCCATACCAATCGGCTCGAGCTCGAGGGGATCTACCTCGAGACGAGCGAGAACCGCATCGAGCTGGCCGTCGCCCATCGCGGACGCGTGTTCGTGAACGTGCCCGAGGGCATGGAACTTGCCTGCGTTCGAGCCCGGCGACGAGATCGTGCTCGTCGTGCGGATCGAACCCGACGGCTCGTTCACGCTCATTCGCGCCGAGAACGAGGACGAGTCCGGCGACGATGACGACGGAGTCGACTTCGACCAGGACGACTTGTGGGTCTTCGGGCTCCTGAAGGCGAAGACCGACGACTACGTCGCGGTCAAGGTCGAGGGTCGGCCGGAGCTGGTCAAGTGCGCGCGGCCCGACTCGCTGGACCTCTCGGAGTTCAGCATCGGGCAACTCGTGAAGATGCACTGCAGGCTCAAGAGCGGCCACTACGTGCTGGTCGACCTGCGAGCGAAGCCCGCGCCCGAGGAAAGCGCCGGCGAGTTCACGGTCAACGGCCTCATCGCCACGATGGACGAGTCGAAGCTCGCCGTCCGCGTCGAAGGGCGTGAAGAGCCGGTCACCTGCCTGCTCCACGGTCAGAACCTGCTCGGCTTCGCGCCGGGCGAGTTCGTCTCGATGCACTGCCATCAGTACAACGAGATGTGGAAGCTCGCCTCGCTGAAGTCCGACCACGCGTTCATCGCAGAGGACGGCAAGGCCGAGTTCACCCTTCGCGGCCTGATCTCCGAACTCAGCGAGACGGGTGTCGCGATCGATGCCGAGCGTCACACGGCGCCGGTGCGCTGTGAGCGGCTTGCCGGTCAGGATCTCACCGGCTTCGCTCTCGGCGACACCGTCGACATGCACTGCCACAACTACGTGGCGACGACGTTCTGCGGGTGCACTTACGGCTCGTTCATGCTCGCCTCGCTGCAGCGCGTGGACGCCGCGGTGCCTGCCCGAAACTAGCCTCGGTCGCGCAATCGCGGATCCCTCGCGAGCGGCCGCTCCGGAAACGGGCGGCCGTTCGCGTTTTTACGACACCTTTACTCCTCGCGCGATCAGCGCCGTAGCGCCCCCGAAGGCGAGCAGCGCCGGCCCGGCCGCGAGCGTCACCTCGAGCGCGGCGAGCGCAGCATAACCCGCTGTAAATAGGGCCAATGCGAAGCCCCGCCTCATGAACGCTCCCCCTTTCCCCAAGCGCAATTCTGACAGCGGGTTAACGCGATCTCAATAGTTGCCGATACGCCACGAACAGGGCTCTTGCGGCTCGTCGGCACCCCCCGACCGGTGCGCTAGCATGGGCCTTCCCGACAGGAAGCGGTCAGAGCTTGTTCGAACGATTCACAGAGAGAGCCCGCCAGGTCGTCGTCCTCGCTCAGGACGAGGCGCGTGCCCTGAAGCACAACTACATCGGCACCGAGCACATCCTGCTCGGGCTGCTGCGCGAGGAGGAAGGGCTCGCCGCGCGGGTGCTCGAATCGCTCGACATCACCGTCGAGGAGGTGCGCGCCCAGGTCGCGCGCATCGTCGGTCAAGGCGACGAGGTGACCACCGGGCAGATCCCGTTCACCCCGCGCGCGAAGAAGGTGCTCGAGCTGGCGCTCCGCGAAGCCCTCTCGCTGGGACACAACTACATCGGCACAGAGCACATCCTGCTCGGGCTGGTGCGCGAGAACGAGGGTGTCGCGGCTCGCATCCTGCTCGACTTCGATGCGGATGCGGAAAAGATCCGCAACGAAATCATCCGCATGCTCTCCGGCCCCGGCCGGCGACAGCAGGGCGGCGGCGCGGCACCGGGCGAGAAGACGAAGAGCTCGAAGCTGCTCGACCAGTTCGGGCGCAATCTGACGAAGCTCGCCGCCGAGGCGAAGCTGGACCCGGTCGTCGGGCGCCAGACAGAGATCGAGCGCGTGATGCAGATCCTCTCGCGCCGGACGAAGAACAACCCCGTGCTGATCGGCGAGCCGGGTGTCGGCAAGACGGCCGTCGTCGAGGGGCTCGCGGCGCGGATCTCCTCCAACCAAGTGCCCGAGCTCCTGAAGGGCAAGCAAATCTACACGCTCGACCTCGCCGCGCTCGTGGCCGGCTCGAAGTATCGCGGTGAGTTCGAGGAGCGCCTGAAGAAGGTGATGAAAGAGATCACCCAGCGCGGCGACATCATCCTGTTCATCGACGAGCTGCACAATCTCGTCGGCGCCGGCGCGGCCGAGGGTGCGATCGACGCGGCCTCCATCCTCAAGCCCGCTCTCGCGCGCGGCGAGCTGCAGACGATCGGCGCGACGACACTCGACGAGTACCGCAAGTACCTTGAGCGCGACGCCGCGCTCGAGCGCCGCTTCCAGCAGATCCGCGTCGACGAGCCGTCGGTCGACGACACGATCCAGATCCTGCGCGGCCTGCGCGACCGCTACGAGGCGCACCACCGCTGCAAGATCACCGACGAGGCGCTGCGCGCGGCGGCGAACCTCTCCGACCGCTACATCCAGGACCGCCACCTGCCCGACAAGGCAATCGACCTGATCGATGAGGCGGCCTCGCGGATGCGAATCAAGACGATGAGCGCGCCGCCGCGCTACCGCGAGCTCGAGGACGAGATCGAGAAGGTGCGCAAGGACAAGGAAGAGGCGATCGAGGCCCAGGAGTTCGAGAAGGCCGCGTCCCTGCGCGACAAGGAACGCAAGCTGACGCAGAAGAAGCGCGAGCTCGAGGAGAACTGGCGCGCGAACGAGGGCGGCGAGGAGCAGCCCGAGATCGGCGAGGAGGAGATCGCCGACATCGTCTCGATGTGGACGGGCATTCCGGTCTTCAAGCTCACCGAGGCCGAGTCGCAGCGGCTGATCCGGATGGAGGACGAGCTGCACAAGCGCGTGATCGGCCAGCAGGAGGCGATCGTCGCCGTCTCCAAGTCGATCCGCCGCGCGCGCGCCGGGATCAAAGACCCGAAGCGGCCGACCGGCTCATTCATCTTCCTCGGACCGTCGGGTGTCGGCAAGACCGAGCTCGCCCGCACGCTGGCCGAGTTCCTGTTCGGCGACGAGGACGCGATGATCCAGGTGGACATGTCCGAGTACATGGAGAAGCACTCCGTGTCTCGGCTCGTCGGCTCCCCGCCCGGCTACATCGGCTACGACGAGGGCGGCCAGCTCACCGAGGCGGTTCGCCGGAAGCCGTACTCCGTCGTCCTGCTCGACGAGATCGAGAAGGCCCACCCGGATGTCTTCAACATCCTGCTGCAGATCCTCGAGGACGGAAAGCTGACCGACGCCCAGGGGCGCAAGGTCGACTTCCGCAACACGATCGTGATCATGACCTCGAACATCGGCGCGGCGACGATCTCGAAGAACCAGACGCTCGGCTTCTCGATCGGCGACGACTCCGGGCTCTCCTACGAGGAGATGAAGGACCGGATCATGGGCGAGCTGAAGAAGGTCTTCCGGCCGGAGCTGCTCAACCGCATCGACGAAGTGATCGTCTTCCACAAGCTGACGAAGGACGAGATCAAGACGATCGTCGAGCTGCTGATGAAGCGGCTGCGCGAGCAGGTCAGCGAGCACGATGCCACGATCGAGCTCACCGACGACGCCAAGGAGTTGCTGGTCGACAAGGGCTACGACCCGACGATGGGCGCGAGGCCGCTGCGTCGGGCAATCCAGCGCCTCATCGAGGATCCGCTGGCCGACTTCGTGCTGGGCCGCTCGATCGAGCCCGGCTCGACGATCCTCATCGACCGCAAGGGCGAGGACGGCGAAGAGGTCGACATCACGATCATCCCCGGCGAGATCACGCCCGAGAAGGTCACGGTGCCGCCGGAAGAGCCGCAGGATTCCGCGGCGGACGACGACGCGTCCTCCGGCGAGTAGCCGAGTAGCCACCTAGCCCAGCGTTCGAGCACGGCAGAAGCGGCTGCCGGCGCGCCGCCTCTGCCGGGGGGAGGGCGAATCGAATTCAGTCGTGCACGTAGAGCCAGTCGTTGATCCAGAACGCCCCGTGCCGGTAGTCACCGCTCTTTTCGTGCCAGCCCGAGTGGAGGTAGCCGAGGTCACCCCAGTGGTTGACCTTGATGCAGCCGGCTGACTGGTAGTCGAAATCTCCCTCCCAGCAGAACGGATCGTCGTAGCCCGTCGGGCAGTACTGTCCGTTGGCGGCGGTCTCCTCGGAGTGGATGAACAACGCCGTACGCCAGGTGCCATTCCAGCACTGCTTGTCCTGGATTCGAAAGACGCGGCCCTTGATCGCCGAGCCGTCGTAGTGATCCCAGTGACCCCAGAGGTCGTACCAGCCCGTCGGCAGCCAGCCGTGACTGATCCAGCACGCGTTGGTCGAGCTGCCCGAGCCGGCACGCCACGCAACCGAGCTGAATTTCCCGGGCACCTGCTGCCAGACCATCGTCAGCGGCGACCATGTGTTGCTCTGTCGGTGGAAGTCGAACCAGGTGAGGAAGGCTCCGGCGGGAGGGGCGAAGGCGAGGGCTCCCGCGGCGACGAGTGCAGCCAGGCGGGCGAGGCGGTGTCTCACCGGTTCTCCTTTTCGGGCCGGCTGACGTCGCGTACGAGCCGCAACCACTCATGCGCCGGCACCGGGTCGGCCTCCTCGCACGCCCGCGCGACGCGGTTGCACTCCAGGACGGTGGTGGACGCCGGCTTCTCCGGCCCCGGCGGCCTGTCGGCGGTCGCGACGACGGTCTCGGCCGAATCGTCGGCGAAAACAGGCTCCTGGACGCCGACCGGGAACTCGTCGCGGTCGAGTGCGAGCAGCTGCTCGGCTTCGATCCGATTCGCGCTGACGCGGAACACGATCAAACCTGCGCTGACGGGCGCGACGACGTGGTCGCCGACCCAGGAACCCGAGTAGGAGGCCCATTCCACGGGCATCGAAGTGGCGCTCAGATCGAGCGTCGCGAGCTCGCCGCCGCTGCCGACGTCCATCAATCGGACGTGCCGCTCGTCGGGTGCAACCACGAGGACCCGGGTTCCCTCAGGACTGAGCGCGATCACGCCCCCGGGCGAGAGCGGGCGGACGCGGCCCGGCCCGTCGAGGGCGAGCACCTCGAGTCGCTCGCCCTCGTCGATGCGATAGGCGAGCAGTGTCTTTCCCGCCCAGCCGTAGACGACGTAGCGCTGTGCGACGCTCGTCCATTCGCTCTCGGCGGCGCCGGTGCCCGCGCGGACCACGATCTGCCCCGAGAATCCGCCGCCGGCCACGAACTGCTTGCGAACGCCCCGCACGTACGCGAGCGCGCCGTCCGGGCGCCACGCGGCGGAATAGGCGCCGTCGACGGCGAGCACATCTCGGCCCTGCGCCGTATCGAGCACGCGGAGCGCAGGTGAGCCAAGCAGATCGCCGGGCCTGATGCCCTGCTTCGACAAGGAACGTTCCGTGTCCAGCTTCCGCTCCGCGGCCCACGAGCTGTAGGCGAGGTAGCGCCCGTCACCCGAGCGGGCGGCGACGGGAGCGAGCGGGCCCATCAGGGCGCCCGAAACCGAACCGGCCAGCCGCAGCTCCCGCCGCCCGTCTACGAACGCCCGTCCTCGGACATATGGGCGCGGCACTCCCTGCAGTCCCCGGGAGACGCGCAGCGGCCCGCTTCGGGGTTCTCCGCCCGAGGCGGTCAAGGCGTTCAGCGCGACGGCGAGGAGGACTCCGACGGCTGCTGCGACGAGAGTTGTCTTAACGGCGAACACGTCGTTGACGATAGAGGCAACATCCAGAAGCCGCCAGCCCTCGTCTCAGTCTCGGCGCTCTTACGTTCCAAAGACGTCGCGATGCCGTCGCGGCCGCGCCCTAGACTCGAATCAATGGCGAAAGCGGCGGTTCAACATGCCTGCACCGAATGCGGCTACAGCTCGGGGCGCTGGTTTGGGAAGTGTCCGGGCTGCGGCGCGTTCGGGACCTTGATGGAGGAAGCCCCGCCAGTGGCCGGCGGAAGAACCCCTCAACCGATCCTTCGCCTGGTCGACGTCGAAGCCGACGAGGCGAGCCGAGTGCCGACCGGCGTCGCCGAGCTCGACCGGGTGCTCGGGGGCGGGCTGGTGCCCGCCTCGCTCGTGCTCGTCGGCGGCGAGCCGGGCGTCGGGAAGTCGACGCTTCTGCTCACCGCGCTGCGCGAGATCAGCAGGACCCGCCGCGCGATCCTCGTCACCGGCGAGGAGTCGGCAGCGCAGGTAAAGCTCCGAGCCGCACGGCTCGGCGGTGCCGAAAACGTCGAGATCCTGGCGGAGACAGAGCTCGAGGTCGTGTGCGCGACGATCGAGCGCGAGCGGCCCGCCGCCTGCGTGATCGATTCAGTCCAGACGCTCTATTCATCGGAGCTCGGATCGGCGCCGGGCTCGGTCGCCCAGGTTCGCGAGGCGGCGTCGCGCCTGCTCCGCGTCGCCAAGGAAGCGGGCGTCGCGACCTTCCTCGTCGGGCACGTGACCAAGGACGGGGCAGTCGCCGGGCCCCGCGTGCTCGAGCACCTCGTCGACTGCGTGCTTCAGTTCGAGGGCGATCGCTACCACGCGCACCGGATCCTGCGCGCGACGAAGAACCGCTTCGGGTCGACCAACGAGTTGGGCGTGTTCGAGATGACCGGCACCGGCCTGGTCGGCGTCCCCGAGCCGTCGGAGCTCTTCGGCCGGAGCGAAGCTGCCGACCCCGGGGCCGCCGTCGCCTGTGCGCTCGAGGGGACGCGGCCGATCCTGCTCGAGGTGCAGGCGCTGGTCTCCCCGACGGATCTCGCGATGCCGCGTCGCGTCGCCACCGGCGTCGACCCGAAGCGGCTGGCGATGATCGTCGCGGTCCTCTCCCGCCACGCGCGCGTCTCGCTCGGGCAGGCCGACGTGTTCGTGAACGTGGCGGGCGGCGTCAGGATCGACGAACCCGGCGCCGACCTGGCCGTCGCGCTCGCCATCGCCTCTGCCGCGCGTCGTGCGCCTGTTCGCGCGGCGCTGGCCGCCTTCGGCGAGATTGGCCTGACGGGCAAGCTCCGTCCGGCCGCTCAGGCCGAGCGCCGGCTCGAGGAATGCGCGAAGCTCGGGCTCGAAGCCGCGCTTGCGCCATCGGGCACCAAAGCTCGTGGCAAACTACGCATAGTCGAGGCCGAGACCCTTCGGCAGGCGATCAGCGCGGGCCTAGATGCAGAGCGAGCCGACCCCGGATAGGACCGAACGGCGCACCTCACCTCCGCTCGGCTTTCCGCGTGGTCCATCCGAGCTCGACCGACGGCTCGATCCGAAGGTTCTCTCCGCGGTCGCGCGCGTAGCGCCCGGCACCGAGTTGCGCGCGGGCATCGACGACATCATCCGCTCGCGCGAGGGAGCGCTGATCGTGATCGGAGAGCCTTCCGAGCTCGCCTTCCTCTTCTCCGGCGGAATCAAGCTCGACCACCAGTTCACGCCGCAGCTCCTGTACGAGCTGGCCAAGATGGACGGAGCGATCATCGTCAACTCGTCCGTCTCGAGAATCGTCTACGCGAACGTCCAGCTGATGCCGGACCCGACGATTCCCTCGGCCGAGACCGGCACGCGCCACCGCACCGCCGAGCGCGTCGCGAAGCAGACGAACGCGCTCGTGATCTCGATCTCGCAGCAGCGAGAGACGGTGACGATCTTCGTCGGTCCGAGCCGCTACCAGCTCGACGCGATTGCCGACGTGCTCGCGAAGACGAACCAGGCGGTGGCGACGCTCGAGACCTACCGCACGCGCCTCGACCAGGTGCTGACGCGCCTGACCGCGCTCGAGTTCCAGAACGCGGTCATGCTCGACGACGTCCTCGTAGTGCTCCAGCGCGCCGAGCTGACCACGCGCATGGCGGACGAGATCGAGCGCGCCTGTGTCGAGCTCGGCTCAGAGGGGCGTCTGATTCGGATGCAGCTGGAGGAGCTCGTCAGCGAGGTGCCATCGGAGAAGACCGCAATCGTCTTCGACTATCACGCCGAGGGCGGGATGGAGCGCGTGCGGGAAGGGCTCGAGGCGCTGGCGCAGCTCCCGTATCAAAGCCTGCTCGAGTTCGAGCTCCTCGCCGTGCTCGGCTACCCCGCGTCGACGAATCCGCTAGACCACGCGGTCGCGCCGCGCGGGTATCGCGTGCTCTCGCACATCCCTCGCCTGCCGGAGAACGTGATCAAGCGCCTCGTCGGCGAGCTGGGCGGGCTCGAAGGGATCGTGCGCGCCTCACAGCGCGAGCTCGAGGCGGTTGACGGCGTCGGCTCGGTGCGGGCGCGGGAGATCCGGGAGGGCCTCCGACGCCTGCAAGAGCACAATCTCGTCGATCGGTATCTCCAGATTTAGCAGGGGTTTTCGGCGGTCTTCCGGAAAATGCCTGGAAACTTTGGCTTTTTCAAGCGGTTTTCGGTATACTCGATGGTGTTCGCCGGTGCCCGCAAGAGCACCGGCGTTCTGGCGAGTAATCCGACGAAGTAGGGGAGGGTTCCGGCTTGTACAAGGTCGGTGACAAGGTGGTGTACCCGCACCACGGAGCAGGCACTGTGGTGAAGAAGGAGTCGCGGGAAGTCCTCGGCGAGAAGCGCGACTACCTGACGATCAAGATCCTGCACAACGACATGACCGTGAACGTCCCGGCCGAGAACGCGGACAAGGTCGGGCTGCGAAAGGTAATCGACGAGCAGATGGTGAGCAAGGTGCTGAAGGCGCTGACGGGCAACGGCACGACGATGCCGAAGAACTGGAACCGCCGTTTCAAGCACAACCGCGACAAGATGAAGACCGGTGACATCTTCGAGCTCGCCGAGGTCGTGCGGAATCTCTCCCTCCGCGATCACGAGAAAGGCCTCTCGACGGGCGAGAAGCAGATGTTCGTGAAGGCCAAGAAGATCCTCGCCAGCGAGCTGATGTACGCGAAGGACATGGAGGAAGACGAGGCTGCGGCCTGGCTCGACGACGTCCTCGCCGGCAACGGCTCGAAGGGCAAGACGAAGGTCGCTGCGACTGCGTAACGCGTGAGCGTGTGGGCCGTTCTCGCGGCAGCAGGCCGCGGCGAGCGGCTCGGCTCGGACCGTCCGAAGGCATTCGCCAACCTCCGTGACCGGCCGCTCCTCGCCGAGAGTCTCGAGCGGCTGGAGGGCTCGGACTGGATCGACGCTGTCGTCATCGCGGCCGCCCCGGGCTGGGAGGAACCGTCGATCCTGTTGGCCGAAGAGCTCGGGTGCGGCAAGGTCAGCGCCTGCGTGACCGGCGGTGAGACGCGAGCGCAGTCCGTGCGCGCCGGGGTCGCTGAAGTGCCGGAGGACGCCGCCGCGATCGTGGTGCACGACGCGGCGCGCCCCATCATGATCGAGGAGGTCTTGGAGCGGGTGCTGAACGCGCTCAGCGAGGATTGGGACGGGGCCGTGCCGGTGCTGCCGATCCACGACACCGTCAAGCGAGTGGACGGGGAGCAGGTGGCGGAGACCGTCGATCGAGCCGATCTCGTCGTCTCACAGACGCCGCAGGCCTTCGTCGCGGAGGCTCTCCGCGGCGCTCTGAACGGCGAAGGGACCGACTGCGCCTCGCTCGTCGAGGCGCGCGGCGGCCGGATCAAGGTCGTTCCGGGAGACAGGCGGCTGCTCAAGGTTACGGATCCGGAAGACCTCGAACTCGTCGCCACGTGGCTCGAGCCGTGATCATCGATTACCACATGGAAATCACGGGGGAATCCCTGGTTCCCCCGTCTGCCCCCTCCTTCGCGGCGCCGGCGCACTGGAAGTGCTTCAGGAGCCGGCGAAGCACACGCCCCTTCGAACCTGGCGCAGTGAGCCTCTCGGCGGGCCAAGCCCGCCTTCGGCGGCATGATCTCGGCGAACTAGGCGGCGGCTCAGGCGGATGATCGTCGATTACCACATGCACCTTCGGGACCCGGAGGAGCGCATCGAGCACACGCCCCAGGCCGTCGAGCATTACGTCGAGACCGCGGTCGCCCGCGGGATCGACGAGATCGGCTTCGCCGAGCACGTCTACTACTTCGAGCAGACCAAACAGCTCTGGACCGAGGGCTACATGCTCGAGCGCTGCAAGTACGACCTCGAGGCCTACGTCGGCGCGGTCGTCACCGCCAAGGAGGCGGGATTGCCGGTCAAGCTCGGGCTCGAGGTCGACTACTTCCCCGGCACCGAGCCGGGGCTGGCAAGCCTGCTCGCGGGCTATCCCTTCGACTACATGCTCGGCTCGGTGCATTTCGTGGATGGCTTCCCCGTCGACCAAGAACCCGGGCTTGTCGAGAAGCTCGGCCCGGGAGAAGCGTGGCGGCGCTATTTCGTCTGGCTCCGAAATGCCGCCCGCAGCGGTCTCTTCGACTCGCTGTCGCACCCGGACCTCGTCAAGCACCACGGACCCCGCGCGGAAGTCGAGGCGGTCGCCTGGATGCACGAGGAGACGGCGGACGCGATCGAGGCGGCCGGCGTCTGCGTCGAGGTGTCGTCGGCGGGCTTGCGCAAGCCGGTCGGTGAGCTCTACCCCGATCCGGAGCTGCTCGAGGGCTGCCACCGGCGGAACGTTCCGATCACCCTCGCCTCGGACGCGCACGTTCCGCAGGACGTGGGCCGCGAGCTCGACCGTGCGGTCGAGCACGCCCGAGGGGCCGGCTACGAGACGGTGACCGTGTTCGAGGGACGGGAGCGTCGGCAGGAGCAGCTCGGTTGAGAGTCGGGATCGGCGTCGACGTGCACGCGTTCGAGCACGGTGTGCCGCTCGTCCTCGGAGGCATGGAGTTCAGAAGCGAGCGCGGCCTCGCCGGCCACTCGGACGGCGACGTGATCACCCACGCGTTGATCGACGCGCTGCTCGGAGCTCTCGGGCTCGGCGACATCGGCACGCTGTTCCCGTCCGATGACCCCGAGCTGCGCGGAGTCTCGTCGCTCAAGCTGCTCAGCGAAGCGTACGCACGCGTACAACGGAAGGGCTGGGAGCTTGTCAACGCGGACGTCGTACTGATCGGAAACGAGCCCATGATCGCGCCGGTCGCGAAGTCGATGGCGACGCTCCTGACCTCGACGATCGGCGAGGGCGCCGTGGCAGTTCACGCGACCACGACGGACGGCCTCGGCTTCACCGGACGTGGCGAGGGGTTGGCGGCTCAGGCCGTGGCGCTCCTGCGGGAAGCCTCAAAACCGCAGTCCGACTAGACGCGTACCTGGACCGGAACTGCAACCCAGGAGGGGTTCTATGAGCATCTTCAGGAGACGGATGATCCTGGCCGTGATCGCGACGCTGACGCTCGGGGCGCTCGTGTTCGCGTTGGGCGCGAGCGGGTCCAGCAAGCGTGGTCGGCACGGAAAGCTCTTCGAGCTTTCGCTCGCGGGAAGCGTCCTGAGCGACCCGCCGATCCACGGGGTGACGCGCGGCGGCGTGCCGTGGGATCTCAAGCGCGGTGACGCGAAGCTCAACCGAAACGGCGAGTTCCGGCTCAGGGTGCGCCGCCTCGTGGTCGCGGGCACGGACAACGCGGACGGCGTGACCACGATCACGGCTTCGCTCTTCTGCGCGCCCGACTCGAATCCGAGTCCGGCATTCACGACGGGACCGGTGCGGCTGTCGAGCCGTGGCGATGCGCGCATCCGCCAGCGCGTGACCGTGCCTGCGCGATGCCTTGCTCCGGTCGTGCTCGTCCATCCGAACGGGATCGGAGCGCGCTACATCGCGGCCTCGGGCTGGCAGCTGTAAACGCCGCTACGCGGCAGGAAGGGTAAAGCGCACCCGTGCGCCGCCTTCCTGCCGCCGCTCGGCCCAGATCCGACCACCCTGCGCCTCGACGAGACCGCGGGCGATCGCAAGGCCGAGCCCGGCGCCGTCCGACGACCGGGCGCGGTCACCTCGCCAGAAGCGCTCGAACATCCGCCGCTTTGCTTCGTCGTCCAGGCCCTCGCCCGTGTCCTCGACGATGACCTGAACCTCCTCCGACCGCGCCTCCACGAAAACCGCGATCGAGCCGTCCGACGGCGTGTGCCGAAGCGCGTTCTTGAGCAGGTTGAAGAGAACGCGCTGCACCTTCTCCGGCTCACAGCGGACCTTCGTCGGGCCTTCCACCCTGGCCCGGAGGCGCACCTGCCGCGCGCTCGCCTCTGCTTCCAGCCCGCGGACGGTCTCCTCGACCAAGGTGGAGAGCTCCGCCTCGCGCAGCTCGAGCGTCAGGACGCCGGCGTCGATCCGCGAGAGCTCGAACAGGTCGTCTACGAGCATGGCGAGGGTCTCGACCTGTTGCCGGAGCGCGGGGAGGTAGTGCTCGGGCTCGGCCAGGCCGTCCTCGAGGGCTTCGAGCATCGCCTGGATCGAGGCGATCGGCGTCCGCAGGTCGTGGCTCGCCCAGACGACCAGCTCGCGCCGCGCGTCGAAGAGCCGCTCCAACTCGGCCGCGGTGCGGTTGAAGGAACGCGCGAGCTCGGCGAGCTCGGCCGGGCCTCGCTCCGGTGCGCGGGCGCTGAGATCTCCGCCCGCGAGGGCGGCCGACGCCGCCCGGAGGCGTTCGATTCGCTTGGCGATCGAGCCTGCGAGCAGGAGCGCCGCGCCGACGGACACCGACGCAGCGGCCGCGGCGACGGCGAGGATCTCGACGTCCGCGCCCATGTGGAACATCGCCAGACCGGACAGGAACACGGCAGCGAGCGGCAAGAGCACGCAGAACAGCGCCAGGCCCGCGAGCTGCAGGCGAACTGTCGGAAGCAGCCGCAAGGCGAGCGCGGCCACGAGCCCGCTTCCCAGGGTCGCGAGGACGACGACGGCCGCGAGCTCGATCACGGCACGAACCTGTAGCCCACGCCCCAGACCGTCTCGAGCCGCCGCGGGCGAGAGGCGTCCTGCTCGATCTTTTCGCGGAGCCGGCGGATGTGCACCGTCACCGTTCCGGTGTCGAGCACCGTGCTGTAGCCCCACACGCCCTCCATCAGCTGGTCGCGGGAGAAGACCCGGGAAGGATGGCTCGCGAGGAACCACAGTAGGTCGAACTCCTTCGCCGTCAACTTCAGCGCCTCGCCGTCCTTGCGAACCTCGCGCATCGAGGCGTCGATCGCGAGGCCGTCGAATTCGAGTCGCTCTTCCCGCGGCTCGGAGATCCGCGCGCGCCGCAGCACCGTCCGGACACGAGCCGCGAGCTCGCGTGGCGAGAACGGCTTCGTCACGTAGTCGTCCGCCCCGAGCTCGAGGCCGACGATTCGGTCCGCCTCCTCGCCGCGTGCCGTCAGCATGATCACGGGCAGCTCGGAGCGGGAGCGGATCCAGCGGCACAATGCGAGGCCGTCCATTCCAGGCAGCATCAGGTCGAGCACGACGAGGTTGGGCGTGTCGCGCTCGAGCAGCTCGCGCGCGGCGTTGCCGTCGCCGGCCTCGAGCGTCCGGTAGCCCTCGCGGCGCAGGTAGCGGACGACGACCTCGCGGACGATCGGCTCGTCGTCGACGACCAGGACAGTGGCCATGGCGCCCATTGTGCTGCGTCGAATGTTGCGCGCGGCTTAATTCAAGGGCAAGCGCACGATCGTGCCCGCGCGCTCGACGAGCCCGTCCGCGGCGAGCGAGGCGACCGCCTCGGCGTCGAGCACGTGAACAGGCCGCGCCGATTCCGCGACGAGCCGCAGCGTCGCGGCCCGCCGCTGCCGGAACGAGCCCTCGAACGCGGACTGGCGTCGTAGCGCGGCGTACCGGCGACCCCGCGACGGACACTCGCCGGCGAGCGGACACGCGTCGCAGCGCGGCACGCGAGCGAGGCAGACCGTCGCGCCGAGATCCATGAGCGCCTGCGCGCAGAGGCCCCGGAAGTGCCGACCGGTCCGCTCCTGGACGCGCCGCACGTTCGTGTCCTCGGGCAGCACGTCCTCGCCGAAGGCGAAGTTGCGGATCGCCGCAGCCGTATACGCACCGACGCCGGGCAGCTCCGTCAGATCGTCCGGCCAGCCGTGGGCGGCAACCGCGCGCGCGGCCCGGTGGAGGCTCAACGCCCGACGGTTGTAGCCGAGGCCCTGCCACTCGCGGATCACGTCGGCGGGCGAGGCCGCCGCCAGCGCTGCGGGCGTCGGCCACCGCTCGAGCCACGCGAG
>JBIOYJ010000022.1:0-4775 GCA_044870105.1 Gaiellaceae bacterium
GGGCACGCGGTAGAAGCGACCGCCCGTCCAGACGCCGTTCCTGGCCACGCAGAGGCGCGTCGGCCTGGACGCAGCGGCCGGGCCCGCCCACGTCGCCCGCCCCGGCGTGCAGCGCAGTGGCCTCGCCGCGCGGCGGCCGAGACCGCGGCGAGCGAAGGCGTACTCGATCGCAACCGCTCCGGAGGCGTCCAAACGGGCGTCGCGACGCCGGAACGCCAAACGGGCGAGGATTGTCGGCTCCTGCCTGAGCGGCCTTATCGCGATCGTCGCCAGCTCCGCGGCCATAGCGTCGTCGACCACGTAGCAGTTGCCGAGACGAGAGCGAATCCACGACAGGCAGGCGATCCGCCGGTCGGCGAAATACCGCCCGGGCTCGGTCATGTAGGAGCTGTCGACGATCCAGTAGAGAAGCCGGTAGTCGCCGCTTCCTCGCTCCTCCGTCACGCCCGTGAAGAGATTCAGCGGCGCGTACCTCTGGCCGTGGAAGACGACGGCCGCGCCGCGCTGGCCGACGACCACGAGCTGGATCTTCGGCGGAGAGGTCGGCGCAGGCGGAGCCACGGCCAAGATCGCAGCCGACGACGCGAGGATCGGAAGAAGTCTCAACACCACTCAGGTGATTGTCGGCTCGAGACGTTCAAATTTTGAGCGATCGGGGCAGGGATTTTCCTGTCGTTTCGCGCCCATCGCCCAGGTTTCGGGCTGGGGCGGCAACAGTCAGACGTATGAATCAAGGGGGATTGATGCGAAAGCTGTTGATGGTCGCGGGCCTGCTGGCCGCGCTGCTGCTCGTCGCGGGCTCCGGCGTCTCGAGCGCGAGCTCGACCGACCCGACCGCCGACGACCTGATCACGCTCGACCAGCCGCGCCCGGACTGGCTGACGGACGCGCTGGAGGCCAAGATCGTCGCCAGCGGGACAAAAGGCGTCGAGGTCGAATTCGCCCAGCCGCAGGCCACGCTGAATCCGAACTGCCTCGGCACGGCGCCGCCTTACGCCGGCACAGACGGCGTCTCGGTGGCCGCAGTGAGCGCCGGCACCTGCATGGTCTCACCGGCCGGCTGCACGATGAATTTCGTCTTCACCGACGGGACGTCGTCTTACATCGGCACGGCAGGGCACTGCGCGGGCAGCGGCAAGACCGTCATCGCCCAGATCGCGACGCGCGTCGACCCAACCGACACGGTCATCGTCACGCTCGCGGCGATCGGGTCGGTCGTGAAGAGCTGGAACCAGGGCATCGGGAAGGACTTCGCGCTCGTGAAGATCAATCCGGGCTTCAAGGTCGTTCCCGGCGTGTCCGGCGCGCTCGGCCCGACCGGCGTGCTCTGCCTGGATCCGGTAGGCCAGCCCGTCATGCACTACGGGCACGGTTACATCTTCTTCGTCGAGCAGGGTTATCCGAAGTTCGGCGAGGTCATTCCCGATCTGACAGCCGTCTTCAAGTTCACGACGCCGAACGGCTTCAACTGGGTCGGCTACGGACTGCCGGGCGATTCCGGGAGTGAGGTCATGAACGACGCCGGGCTCGCCGTCGGCGACCTGACGCACGGGATCGGCGTCGCCGGCGTGCCGGTGCCGGGCCTCAACTTCGGCACCGATATGCAGGGCATCTTCACCCTGATCGGCACGGGCTACAAGCTCGTGACCGTGGACGGCCGCCAGGCCTCCTGCGCGAGTCCGCTCGGGATCTAGAGACGAATCTGGAGGGGCCCGGCGCCGACCGGGCCCCTCGCTTTCACGGAACGTAGAACGTCACCTGCGAGCGGTGCCAGGCGCACGTGTCCATCCAACACATCGCGACGTTGTCCTTTTCGATCGTGACGGCGGCATGGTCGGCCGGGCCGTAGCCGCCGCAGAACCAGCGGGAGACGCCGAGCCGGTACGTCGCCGGCTAGTAGTACAGCCGGCCCGCGTCCGCCGTGTACGTCTTCTGGACGCGGGTGTTCCAGAGGTGCGCCTTCCCGCCGCCCATCCCGTTCTGCTGGATGTTGTAGATCGAGAAATTGACGTAGCGCAGAAAGGCGCAGCGCTTGTTGACCGTGCCGAAGTGGGCGGTCACGCGCAGATCGAAGCCCGAGTGGGCCGTGAACGTCGTCTGGCGGACGGAGCTGGACGTTCCGGGCTTGAGCGTAACCCTGTGCGGGCCGGCCGTGTGTCCCCAGGCGACGGGCGAGAGTCCAAGGGTGAGGCCGAGGACGAGGGCGAGGCGGCGCATCGTGGCTCCTTTCGCCACCCCTGGCCCGGCCAGCATTTCTCTCCGCGACACACCGGTCAAGAGAACGGGCGTAAGGCTTCCGTAAGATCGGCCTGATGGAACGCCGGGCCGTCAATCCCTGGCGCTGGCAGGAGCAGTTCGGCTTCGAGCAGGCGGTCGAGACGACCGGGGCCGAACGGATCCTGTGGCTCGCAGGCCAGACGGCGATCGACGCCGAAGGGAATGTGGTCTCCGGCGACATCGACGCGCAGGTCGCTCAGACGCTCGACAACCTCGAGGCCGTCCTCGCGGAGGCGGGCATGACGCTGGCAAACGTCGTGCGGGTCACCTGGTACGTGACTTCGATCGAGGAGTTTCGAGCGAGTGCGCCCGTTCGCCGAGAACGCCTGCGGGCCGCCGGCTGGAGCGCGGCGAGCACGCTGGTCCAGGTCGCGGGCCTCGCCTTCCCCGAGCTCAAGGTCGAGATCACGGCCACCGCCGTCGCGTAGATCGCTCTACGGGTTGAAGCGGCGGCCGGCGTCCCAGCTCGTGGGATCGAAGCCGAACGTCTCGGTCAGGTTCTTGCGAGACTTGGCGACGGCGGCGGCGCGGCGCTCGCTGTACATCCAGACCGTCTCGCGCGCGCTTCCGCTCACTCGCTGGATCTCGAGCCCGGCGGGGTCGTGGTCATCGACGAACTCGAAGGCGAAATCCGCGGCCTCGAGGAAGTTGGCGCTTTCGTACAGCGGTGACCCGGTGCGGTAGCTGGGCTCGAAGGTGCTTGCGCAGACCTGGTAACGAGGCTGTCCGGGAACGGTCGGGGTAACGGTCGTCTCGAGCTCGTGGGCGAAGCCGTTCCCGGCGGTGATGTCGACGCCGTGCTGCTCGGCGAGCGCAGCGGCGAGCGCCGGGCCGGAGAGGTACTCGTGCTCGACGAGGATCTCGCCCAGGCGGCGGCCGTTTTCGCGCTGGTCGGCGAGCGCCTGCTCGAGCTCGTGCTCGGCCACGTATCCGCCTTCGACGAGCAGCTTGCCCAGCGGGCGCCAGGGGCCAATCGTCTTCGCTCCGGTCGACGCCGCCTCCGGCTCCGGCGAAGCAGGCTCGCCTGTCGGCTCCAGCTCGACCCCGTGCTGCTTTGCCAGCGCGCGGCCGAGCGAGAGACCCGTTACGTAGCCCCATTCGACGAGGATCTCGCCCAGGAGACGGCCGCTCTTGTGCTGCTCTGCGAGTGCTCGCTCGAGCTGGTCCGACGTCAAGAGACCGTCGTCGACGAGCAGGGCGCCGAGGTGGCGCCAGGGGAAATCGGCATTGCCCACGGCCGTTTTATCGGCACGAGCCGCACGGAGGTGAAGCGGCATCGTCGCGCCGGGGGCGTCTGGTAGGACCTTCCGGTGACCCTCCGCCGCCTCGCGCTCTATCTCGCCGGCGCGCTCGTCCCGATCGCACTGCTCGTACTTTTCCGCGCGGCGCCCGACATCGACGAGCGCTGGGAGAGCCATCCCGCGCATTTCTGGCTCGTTCTCGCCGCCGCGCTGGTCTCGCTCGGGCTCGGCTATGCCGTCAGCACGGCGGCTCGGAGGCGTCGCGACGCGCGCCTGTTTCTGATCTCGCTCGCGTTCATGGCCAGCGCCGGCTTCCTCGGCCTCCACGCGCTCGCGACGCCCGGGGTCCTCCTGGGCAAGAACGCCGGCTTCGAGCTTGCGACACCGGTCGGACTTGCCCTCGCCGGCGTCTTCGTCGCGGCCTCCGCCCTCGAGCTCAGCCCTCGGGCCTCGCTGGTCCTGATCCGGCGCTCGCCGCTCCTCCTGGCCGCGCTCGTCGGCGTGATGGTCGCCTGGGGCGCGATCTCGCTCGCCGAGACCTGGCCGCTCGAGCGTCCGATCAAGGGCGAGCAGCTCGACGGGTGGCAGAGCGCCCTCGCCGCGGTCGGCGTCGCGTTCTTCGCCGCCGGCGCGCTCGGCTACTTCCGCCTCTACCGGCGCCGCCGCGCGGCCTTCGTCTTCGCCGTCACCTTCGCCTTCGCTCTCCTGGCCGAGGCGATGATCGTGATCGCCTGGGCGCGGAACTGGCAGCTCTCATGGTGGGAGTGGCACGTGCTGATGCTGCTCTCCTTCGTCGTCATCGCGCTCGCTGCGCGGCGGGAGTGGCACGAAGAGCGCTTCAGCGCGCTCTACCTCGACGAGACGCTCGCCGGAGCCAAGGACGTGAGCATCGTCTTCGCCGATCTCGCCGGCTTCACGCCGTTCTCCGAGCGCGCCGGCCCGGCCGAGGTCACGGCCGTCCTCAACGCGTACTTCGGACGCATCATCCCGCTGATGGAGCGGCTCGGCGGCGAGGTGCACCAGATCGTCGGCGACGAGGTGATGGTCATCTTCAACAAGGCGGGCGACCAGCCCGACCACGCCGTTCAGGCGGCGGGCGCGGCGCTCGAGCTCCAGCGTGCCGCCGGCGAGCTAGCCCGCGACCATCCCGAGTGGCCGCGCTTTCGCGCAGGTGTCAACAGCGGAGAGGTGCTCGCCGGCGTGCTCGGCGGTGAACGCGGCCATCGAAAGCACGGCGTCGTCGGGGACACGGTCAAT
>JBIOYJ010000023.1:0-39040 GCA_044870105.1 Gaiellaceae bacterium
CTCGCGGCGCTCGGGCTCGACGGGCTCCTCGTCCGGCGCGGCCTCGGTGACCAGCGTGGGCTTGAGGCCCCGGTCCACGGTCTCGCGGGTCACCGCGCACTTCTTGACGTCGCGCCGAGAGGGCAGCTCGAACTGCACCTCCAGGAGGATCTCCTCGATGATCGACCGCAGGCCGCGGGCGCCGGTCTCGCGCTCCAGCGCCCGGTCCGCG
This sequence comes from Gaiellaceae bacterium, assembly GCA_044870105.1. Classification (GTDB taxonomy): domain Bacteria; phylum Actinomycetota; class Thermoleophilia; order Gaiellales; family Gaiellaceae; genus JBKPFU01. The sequence goes on from JBIOYJ010000023.1 coordinate 212, forward strand.
ATCGACGTCAGTGCGTCGTCGGCGAACACGAGCTCGATCCCGTCGAAGCTGAAGAAGCGCTGGAACTGCTTGACCAGGGCGTTGCGGGGCTCGGTCAGGATCGTGACCAGGTCGTCGCGCGAGAGCTGGTGGATCGCGGACATCACCGGCAGGCGGCCGATGAACTCCGGGATCAGCCCGTAGGAGATCAGGTCCTCGGGCAGGCATCGCTCGAAGATCTCGCCGGTGTCCTTGTTGGTCTTGGGCTTGATCGCGGCGCCGAAGCCCACGCCCTTGTGGCCGATGCGGCGCTCGATGACCCTGTCCAGGTTGGCGAAGGCCCCGCCGCACACGAACAGGATGTTCGTGGTGTCGATCGTGAGGAACTCCTGGTGGGGGTGCTTGCGCCCGCCCTGCGGCGGCACCGAGGCCTGGGTCCCCTCGAGGATCTTCAGCAGCGCCTGCTGGACGCCCTCCCCGGACACGTCGCGCGTGATCGACGGGTTGTCGGCCTTGCGGGCGATCTTGTCGACCTCGTCGATGTAGATGATCCCGGTCTCGGCCTTCTTGACGTCGTAGTCGGCGGCCTGGATCAGCTTGAGCAGGATGTTCTCGACGTCCTCGCCGACGTAGCCGGCCTCGGTGAGCGCCGTCGCGTCGGCGATCGCGAAGGGAACGTTGAGGATCCGTGCGAGCGTCTGCGCCAGCAGCGTCTTGCCGCAGCCGGTCGGGCCGAGCAGGAGGATGTTCGACTTCTGCAGCTCGACGTCCGAGTCCTCGTTCGCCATCTGCACTCGCTTGTAGTGGTTGTACACGGCGACCGCCAGCGTCCGCTTCGCCTCCTCCTGCGAGACGACGTAATCGTTCAGGACGGCGTAGATGTCCTTCGGCCGCGGCAGGTTGTCGAGATCGAGTTGTGCGGGAGCGGTGAGCTCCTCGTCGATGATCTCGTTACAGAGATCGATGCACTCGTCGCAGATGTAGACGCCCGGCCCGGCGATCAGTTTCTTGACCTGGCGCTGCGACTTCCCGCAGAAGCTGCAAAGAAGCTGCTCGTTCCCCTCGGTAGTTCGAGCCATCGATCTCCTTTTACCCCGAAATTCGCTCGCTCGCTAGGGCTTCGACCCGTCGCGGTGGATGATGACGTTGTCGATGATGCCGTACTCCTGGGCCTCTTGCGGGCTCATGAAGTAGTCCCGCTCCATGTCCTTCGAAACCTTTTCGAGCTCCTGGCCGGTGTGGTCAGACATGATCTCCTCGAGGCGTCGCTTGAGGGCGATCGTCTCCCGGGCATGGATCTCGATATCAGTCGCCTGCCCCTGGAAACCGCCCCACACTTGGTGGATGAGGATCTTCGAGTTCGGGAGCGCCATCCGCTTTCCTTTCGACCCGCCGGCGAGGAGCAGGGCGCCCATCGACATCGCGGTTCCGACGCAGATCGTCTGGATGTCGGGCTTGACGAACTGCATCGTGTCGTAGATCGCGAGCCCGTGATAGACGGAGCCTCCCGGCGAGTTGACGTAGAGCGAGATGTCCTTGTCGGGGTCCTCGGACTCCAGGTGGAGGAGCTGGGCGATGATCAGGTTCGCGATCTGATCGTCTACCGGCGTGCCGAGGAAGACGATGCGCTCGTTGAGCAGCCTCGAGTAGATGTCGAAGGCGCGCTCGCCGCGCGAGGTCTGCTCGACGACCATGGGTATCAAAGGGCTCATGCAGGCTCCTTCTGTCCGGGGGTCCACAACTTCGTCTCTGTTGCCGCGCTTTCCTTGTCGGGGGTCCAGAGCTTGTCGCGCGCGCGGGCGACGTCGGGCGAGATCCGCTTGACCTCGGAGACGATGCGATCGAGCGCGTTCCGCAGGCGCAGGTCCTGCCGCAGGAGCTCGTCGCGGCCGCTCTCGCGGAGCTGGCCGATCGCCCATTCGGGATCGTCCCCCGCGGCCTCGGCCTGCTCGCGGATCAGCTCGTCGACTTCCTCGTCCGAGATGTCGATCTCGAGCTTGTCGGCCACGGCCTCGAGCACGAGCTCCCGGCCGACCGCGCGCACGGCCTCGGCGCGCAGGTTCTCCATCAGCTGCTCGGCGGTCAGGCCGCTCAGCTGAAGATAAGTCTCGGCGGAGATGCCGCGCCGGTCGAGCGAGCGGCCGAGGCCCGAGAGCAGGTCGCGGGCGCGCCCCTCGACGAGCGGTCCCGAAGCTTCGACGCGGGACGCCGCGACCAGGGCGTCGGCGGCCGCCGCCCGGAAACGAGTCTCGGCTTCCTCCTCCAATTGCTCGAGGAGGGTCCGCTCGACGTCCGCGCGCAGCTCCTCGAACGTCTCGAACTCGGTCACCTTGTTCGCGAGCTCGTCATCCAGCGGAGGCAGCACCGGCTCCTGCACCGCCTTGACGACGACTCGCGCGGTCCGCTGCGCGCCGTCGGGCAGCGCGAACGCGATCTCCTTCGTCTCCCCCGCCTTCGCACCCACGAGCGCGGCCTCGATCTCGTCGAGCAGGCGTCGGGCTCCGAGCTCGACCACGTAGTCGCGCTGAATCTCCTCGTCGGTCAGGAGGTCGACGATCAGCACGTCGCCGATCTGGGCGCCGCGCTCGACCGGCGAGAACTCGGCGGCGGTCGCGCGGATCGCCTCGAGCGCCTGGTCGATCAGCTCCTGCGCGACCTCGGGTTCCTCGTAGGGCACCTCGAGCGCGGTCCAGTCGACCACCTCCGGCGTCGGCTGAACAGCGACCGTCGCCTTGAACGTGAACGAATCGTCCGCCGACTCGGGAACGTCGTAGTCGTATTCGGGCTGCGCCACGGGGCGGATCCGGGTGTCTGCGGCGGCGTTCCAGAACCAGCCGCCGATGTGACTCTCGACGGCCTCCGTCATCAGCCGGTCGCGGCCGATCCGCGCCTGGAGCACCTGCTTCGGCACCTTCCCCTTGCGGAAGCCGGGTACCTTCACGCTGTCCGCGAGGTCGGACGTCGCGTGCTCGACGGCGTGCCGGACGTCCTCCTTCGGGACGTCGATCGTCAGCCGGACCTTGTTGTCGGAGAGCTCTTCGACCTGCGCCTGCATCGCCGGCCCATTGAAGCAGAGAGCGGTATCGTGGCCGGAGATGGGCTGGCAGTTTCGACGGCGGAAGAAGCTCCTTCCCGGCATGACGCTGAATCTGAGCAAGCGCGGCGCGGGTCTCAGCGTCGGCCCGCGAGGGGCTAAGGTCAGCGCCGGGCCGCGAGGGCTGGGCGCGACCGTGACCCTGCTCGGCACGGGTCTGGCTTACATCTGGCGCCGTCGACGCCGCTAGCGAATCGTCAGGTACTCGTTCGCACCGCTGACGAACAGGCCCGGCTTCGGCCCGCCCGCGATCGCGTAGACGCGCTTCCCAAATGCGACCACGGCGAGCCCGTGGCGCGCGGTGCGCATGTTCGGCAGCCGCGACCACCGCCTCGTCCGGACGTTGTAGGCGTAGACGGTCCTGATCGTGCCGCGCGCCTCCTCGCCGCCGACCGAGACGATGCGCGTCCCGACCACAGCCGCTCCCGTCCCTCCCCTCGGCTCCGGGACCGGGCGCAGCCGGCTCCACCGACGGCGCGCAGGAGAGTACGCCTCGAAGTAGTCGTAGTTCCCCATACCGCTCTCGCGGCCCGCGAGCGCGTAGACGATCCCGCCGCGTGACGTGACGGCAAGATGCTCTCTCCGCGTTGGGCCGCGCACTACAGACCACCGACGAGAGCGCAGATCGAAGACGAGCATCCGCAGCGCGAGCTCGCCCTCGCTGACTCCACCGACGACGTAGAGCTTTCCGCCGACGATCGCCGCCCCCGCGGCCGCCCGCGGTTCCGGCAGGGCCGGAAGCCGGCGCCAACGCCCGGAGGCGAAGACGTGCACTCGTTTCTCGCCGCCGTAACCGCCGACGACGTAGAGACGCCCGCGGTACGACGCCGCCATCGCGTGGTTGACCGCGACCGGAAGATCGGGCAGCTTCCGCCACCGGTTGCGCGTGGGCGAGTAGGCGTCCACTCGAGCTGAGCTCTTCCCGTCGGCCGTGTAGCCCGCAATCACGACGATCTCGTTCCCGAGCCTCGCCGCCGTGACCTCAGTCCGCGGCAGCGGGACGGGCGCCGCCTGCTTCCAACCCGCCGCCGAGACGACGAGCGGCAGGGCAGCGAGCGCGGCGAGCCGGGTCATCGAAGTGCGGGCGAGAGGACTCGAACCTCTAAGGGGCCTGAGCCCCACCGGGACCTAAACCCGGCGCGTCTACCAGTTCCGCCACGCCCGCCGGCGAAGCTGGTTTAAGACTAGAGGCGGATGCGAAGGACCGGCGCATGACGGATCAACAAGACCGCGAGCGCGAGAGCAGGGAGAGCGAGCAGACGAAGTTCGAGGAGCAGCGCGAGCGCGAGGAGGAACAGCAGCAGAGCGTCGCGGAGCGCCTCGAGCCGCTCGAGCCCGAGGGCGAGGAGTAGCCGACGCCCAAGCCGCGGCGCCGGCGGCGGCGTCTCGAGCGCGCCGTGCTCGGTGCGCTCATGAGCCTCGTGGCAATTGTCGCCGAGCGGCGGCTCGTCCGGCTGCTTCGTCGTCGTTAGCGCCGGCGTAGGAGATCGACCAGCAGGATCACGGTCAGGAGGGCGCCGCCCGCGGCGAGCGTCGCTGGCACCCAGTCGCTGACCCGCTCGGCGGTCGCCGTCGAGCCCGCGGCGATGAAGACGGCCCCGGCGATGATGGCCAGCGCCAGCCGCCGCGCGGCCACGCGGATCGTGTGCTCGAGCGGGCCGATCCCGCGGACGTCGACCTGCAGCTTCGCCCCGGGCCGAGCACCCGTGATCCGCTCGAGGGCGTCGACCAGCCGCGATCCTCTTGCGCGGAGTTTCTGCCCCTCGTAGAAGATCCGCTTCGGATCGGCGCCGGCCCGCATGCGCCCGAGGAGGTTCCGGACGAGGAATCCCCCAACCGCCGAGAAGGGGTCCAGCTCGGGATCGAGCCCCGCCGCCGTCAGCTGCATCTGCGCCAGCGCCTTCCCGGTCAAGGCCAGCGATGCCGGCAGCCGTACGTCGTGGCGCGCGGCGATCTGCGTCAGCTCCTGCAATACCGGTCCAAGCTGGATCTCCCCGAGCGAAGCGTGGCGGAACCGCCGCAGCAGGGCGCCCAGGTCCTGCTCCAGCGCGCGCATGTCGAGGTCGTCCGGAGCCGAGTCCGCCAGCATCAAGACGACCTCGGTCAGGAAGGGGACGTCCTCGAGCCAGAAGGCGAGCAGGAGCAAGAGCACGAGATCGCGGGTCTCGGCCGGAAGCTCTCCGACCATGCCGAAGTCGAGGAAGTAGATCCGCTCGTCCGCCCAGAGCATGTTCCCGGGGTGCGGGTCGGCGTGGAAGAAGCCGTCGCCGAGGATCTGGCGGTAGTAGAACTCGAGCAGCTGCTTGGCCGCCTCGCGGCGAGCGTCGCCGTCCGGCGCCTGGCGCACGGGGAGGCCGGGGATCTCTTCGAGCACGAGCAGCCGGGTGGTCGTCAGACGCTCGTGAACGGCTGGGGCGCGGATCCGCGAGAAATCCGAGACGACGGAGCGCATCCGCTCGACGTTGGCCGCCTCCTGCTTGAAGTCCAGCTCGCGTCGCAACGAGCTCGAGAGATGCTCGACCGCGGCGGGCAGGTCGATGACCCGGTGGAAGACCGCGCGGTTCGAGGTCTTCTCGGCGAAGAGCTCGAGCAGGCTGAGGTCGCGCAGGATCTCGTCGCGCGCCGTCGGCCGCTGGACCTTCACGACCACCCGCTCGCCGCTCTCCAACTTCGCCTTGTGCACCTGGCCGATCGTCCCGGCGGCAAGCGGCTCGGGATCGATGCTCTCGAACACGTCCTCCCAGGGCACGCCGAGCTCCTCCTCCATCACGGTCACGACCTCGGCCTCCGTCATCGGCGCCACGTCGTCCTGGAGCGACGCGAGCTCGGCGACGAACTCCGGCGGCAGCAGATCGGGGCGCGTCGACAGGATCTGGCCGAGCTTCGCGAAGGTCGGACCGAGCTCCTCGAGCGCGTCGCGGAGCCGGCGGGCGCGGACCGCGAGCGGCTCGTCGCTGCTCCGAGTCTCGCGGAAACCGTACCTGCCGAGGACGGCGGCGATCCGGGCCGCACGGCCGACGAGGCTCTGCTCGGTCTCGATGGTCTCGGGCTCGCTCATCTGGTCTGCACGATCACGACGGTGCACGGCGCATTGTGCGAGACGCGGTTCGGGACGTTGGCGAGGAGGAACTCCCTCCGGCCGCTCATCCCGACGCTGCCGACCACGATCACGTCGGTCGCCTCTTTCTTCGCCGTCTCGACGATCGCCCGGGCAGGATCGGCGTCGACGGCGACGATCGTCTTCACGCGGGAAAGCGGCAGCCCCTCGGCGTAGCCGGCGAGGTCGCGTTCGACGGCTGCGGTCGTCCCATCTTCCACCAACACCTGGAGCAGCAGCAGCTCGGCGTCGTAGCGCCCGGCCATGTCCACCGCCCACGCGACCGCTCGCTCGGCGGTCTCCGACCGGTCGGTCGCGGCGAGCACGCGGCGGACGGGGGCGTTGTCGCGGCGAGATCGAAGTCGCACGACCTGAATCTTCGCAGTGAACTAGCGCCAGATCGCGCCGATGCGCCCTTCGTGGCCCGGCGGCAGCGGCAGCGCCTCGCCGAGCGCGTACCGCCTCGCGCTCCAGGCGGCAATGGTTGCGTCGAGCAGATCCGGCTCGGCGATTCGGGGCACCGACGGCGGCAGCTCGATTCCGGCCTCCTCGAGCAGGGCGCGGCGCTCGGCAAGGCCGTCGGTCCGGCCCTTCGGGAGCAACGGCCGATGCGCGAGCTCCCGAAACGAGGCCTCGGGATGTACCTCGATCACGCGCTCGTCGTCGTGCGCGTACTGGTCCATCTCGAGGATCCGGCGACGCAGACCGTACGACTGCTTGGACAGGGATTTGCCGGTGAGCTCGACCGCAACGCGGCGCGCTTCAGCGTAGGTCTCGGCTTCGAGGACGCGCCGGACCGGGGTCGTGAACACGCTCGGGGCGCGCGGTCCGACGAAGCGCCGCGCGGCCTCGTCGGCGGGACGTACGCCCGAGTCGGGAATCCCGATCGGGATGTCGACCGCCACCACGGTGGCGTCGACCAGGAGCGCGTCGGCGAACGTCTCGCACCGGAACGCGTCGACGACGCGATCCCCTTCGAGCACGACGACGGCGAGGGCTCCGTCGGCAAGGTCGACGCCGGCGACGCGAAGAACGCCGGGACCCTGCGTCAGCCCGACGAGATTCCCGTCCGGATCGCGATACGTGGCCGAGCGGCCCCAGGGCTCCTGCCGCGGCTCGCGCACAACCTCGGCGCCCCCGGCGACCGCGCGGGCGTGGGCGGCTTCGAGGTCGTCGACGTAAAAGCCGATCTCCGCGTTCTCGGTCGCGTTAGGATCCGCCGGAAAGAGCGCGAGATGCAGGTAGGCGCCCTCCCTCCAGGAGACCTCCGCGTGGGGCTGCGGCGGTTGGCCCGATTCGAACGGGATGCCGAACGCCTCGCGGTAGAACCAGGCCGAGGCGGCGACGTCGCGGACGCGAAGGGCCACGAACACTAGGCGTGTGTCGCTCACACGCGGATTCTCGATCAGGTGGCCCCGGGAGGAGTCGAACCTCCGCACGCCGCGAAGTCGGAACGCGCCTGACCTGCTCGTTTGCAGGGAAGAAATCGCGTGGGCGACCCCTGCCCGACAGCGTGCGGGCTTCGCACGATGTGATGCGTCTGTCGTAGGCGCTCCAGTGGAGCGCGGGCCTTACCGCTTGCTTGGCAAATGGTCACCGTCACGGACGAGGCTGACCGGGCCTCCAGCCGCAGCATCAACACAGTCGCTCCGGGTAGTGCTCCTCCTCCTATGCGGAGCCGACGACGCGAAACGGCGGCGTGTCAAAGTGTTTGAGTGGGACACGCTGCTTCTGTGGCTGGTAGATCGTCACGGTGATGTAGTACGTGCGCCGGGCTTTCGGCACGGGCACCCATACGTACCAATCGCGCGCCTCGTCGTTCGTCGACGGGATGATCGAGAGCGCCTGATCCTCGGCGAGGAGCCTGCTCGTCGCGTCGTCGTTGAGTTCCCAACGCAGTGGCAGTCGCTTGCCGCGAAACCCCGTGATTTCGTAGTGGAACGCGACCAGCACGCCCGGGCTCCGCAATTGGACGCGGCTCAGGGTCCCCGTCGAAAGCCTCTGCTCCTGCAGGTAGCGCCCGAAGGTCATCGGCCGAGGCACGTGGACATCGCTGATCACCGCCTTCCCGACGTCCTGCGGCCTGCAGCCGGGCTTGAAGACGAATACCAGGCCGACGAGCGTGCTGACGAGGCTAGCGGCCGCGGCGAGCTGCCCGATGGAGCCGAGGAGGTTCCGTTTCTTGCGGCGGGCCGGCCGTCTTCGCCTTCCCGCCGGCCTCGCGGCGGTGCTCATCGCGCTTTCGGGAGGACCACGCGACGGGTGAAGAGGCGCGTGCGGTCGCCGTCCGGATCGACGACCGCGATCCTAAGGCGGTATCTCCCGGCGACCACCCGCCGCCGCACGCGCAGGCGGAGTGCGTTCCTCCCCAGGCGCACCCTGAAGCGCCCGCTCGCGACCGTCCGGCTGTTCCGCTTCAGCGCGAGCCGCGCCCTCGTCACCCTGTTCACCCGCATACGAACGATGATCGTGCGGGCGCCGCGATAACGTACGACCGCGACGCCCGTCAGGCGAACAGTGAGAGGACAGGGCTTCGTCTTCACCACGATGCGTGCCTTCTCCGAGCGATTGCCGGCGCCGTCCACTGCATCCACGGCCACGTTGTAGGTGCGGCCGCAGGCGAGTCCGGCGAGCGTGTACTGCCTCGTCGTCACTTCGGCGACCGAGGTGTTGGCGAGATAGACGCGGTAGCCGTTGACGCGGACGTTGTCGGTCGATGCATTCCAGGCGATCGAGACCCTGGTGCGCGTCGCGTCGGTCACCCTCAGAGCGCCGGGCACGCTTGGCGGTGTCCCGTCGCGCGCGAACAGCGCCTTGATCCTCGTGATCGGCCCGACTGCGAATGTGCAGGTCCTCTGCGTTCGGGGGCACACGCCGTTCCAGCCGTCGAAGACGGAGTCGTCACCGGCGTTCGCCGTGAGTGTGATCCTCTTGCCGTAGCCGAACTCCGCCGAGCACTTCGACCCGCAATCGATGTTCGCGGCGGTGACGGTACCGCTGCCATTTCCACCCTTGCGCAGTTGGAACTGGACCTTGATCGTCGTCGCCAGTGGAGGCGGTGGCTCCTCGTCGTAGACCGCACCCGCCCACGATGTGTAGTCGACGACGTCGATCGTGCACGTCCGCGCGTTCTTCGGTTCGCAGAAGTCCCCGCTCCACTCTTTGAAGTTGTCGCCCGTCGCAGTGAGCTGCACGGGTGTATTGGGAGCGAAGTCGTGCTGGCATCCGGCTGTGTCGGTCCCGTCCGTGCCGTCGAACGTGCAATCGATGCCGGCTGGGACGCTCGTCACCGTTCGAACAGGCAGCGTAGGGGGCGGCTCAGCTGGGACCGAGAATCGCACCCCCAGTCTCAAAGGCTTGAAAAGCGCGACGATCGACGTGTAGTCGTCGTCCAGCGTCAGCGTGCAGGAGCCTGTGTCGGGGCAATCGGGCATGCTCCACCCGGCAAATTCGAAGCCCGTTCCGCTTGCAGCCGCTGCGGTCAGCTTGACGGCGGTGCCGCGGGGGAAGCCCCAATGGCACGAGCTCTCCTCCGTGCTCCTGTTCTCGCACTTCACGGCGGGCTGGCCCGGGTTGTCGAGATCGACGCCGCCGGGAGTGTCGGTTGAGACCGAGGCGACGGCTTCCCCCGGCGCGCGCGGTGCGACCTGCAGCGTCACTTGCTCGGCGGCGCCGCGACTGCCGGCGGCGAATGTGAGTGCACCAAGGACGAGGCCCGTTGCGACTGCCCCCAGAAACGCCGCAGCAACGATACGCGGCACGCGGAACACGCGTTTCCTCTCGTCGCTGCCCAGACGTTCGCACTCGCCAAGGGGCCTGTCAAGGCGTCCGGACGTGAAGACCTGCTCGTTTGCAGGGAAAGATCCTTGCTCGGGGCCGCAATTCCTCAAGCGATGCCGACTTGCTTGAGCAGAGTCAGTGGCCCCGGGAGGAGTCGAACCTCCGCACGCGGATTCGAAGTCCGCCGCTCTATCCACTGAGCTACGGGGCCTCGCGCTCGCAAACCAGTATGCCCAAGCCGCGGTCTAATCCCATGTGGGCCGGTTGATCGCGGCAGTTGCGGTGCTCGCTCTTGTCGCCTGCGGCGGCGAGGCGAAGCCGCGCCGGATCGTGGCGGAGTCGTTCGGGTCGGGGGCCAGGCAGGTCTGGATCTTCCGGACTCCGGGCGATACGAAGAGCGTCGTCGTCTTCCTGCACGGCCTCGGCGGCCCGGAAGAGGAGCTCCCGGACAACCACCTGCCGTGGATCCGCCACCTCGCGCGCGAGGGCAGCGCGGTCGTCTATCCGCGCTACGAGCGCGGCCCGACCGAGGATCCGATGCTGACGCTGCTCGCGGGCGTCGAGCGCGGTTTGCACAAGCTCGGCGACCCCAAGGCGCCGACGATCGTGATCGGCTTTTCCCGCGGCGGCCGGCTCGCGGTCGACTACGCGGGCGCGGCAGCCACCGAAGGATTCCCCCCGCGCGCCGTCCTGTCCGTCTTCCCCGGCCTGCTCGGGCCGACTGAGCCGGTCGAGGATCTCGAGAACCTCGACCCGAACACGAGGATCGTCTTCATGGTCGGCGACCGTGACGTGGACGTCGGTGGGACCGGCGCCCAGATGCTGCTGAGCAGGCTCCGGCAAGCCGGCTTTCCGGCGGATCGGATCGACGTGATCGGCGTGAAGTCCAAGGCGGGCTTCGAGGCCGAGCATCTGGCGCCGCTCGAGACGACGCCGGAGGCGAAGGACGCGTTCTGGAAGCCGGCCGACCGGTTGATCGACTCAGTTCGAAAGTAGGGGTGGCGGAGGGGACTCGAACCCCCGACCACCGGGACCACAACCCGGGGCTCTACCAACTGAGCTACCGCCACCGCGGAGCCAGGACAGGATAGCCCCTCACTTTGCGAGCGGCGTCTCGTCGAGCCGTCTGCGCAGCTCCTCGACGGACTCGAAGACGGCGGCCGCGCCGGCCTCGCGGAGCTCCTGCTCGGAGAAGCCGCGGTACCACGCGAGGGCGTGCTGGTAATTCGCGTCGATGAGCGTCCCGTCAACGTCGAGAAGCGTGGCGCGCGCCACCTACGAGGGCGCGGCTCCCGCGTGCACGCCCGCGGGCTTGCGCTCGTGCCTGCCCTCCGCGAACTCCTCGATGATCTTCTTGTTGAACGCAGACAGGTCACCGGGCTTGCGGCTCGAGACGAGGCCCTCGTCGACGACGCACTCCTGGTCGACCCACTTCGCCCCGGCGTTGCGGAGATCGGTCTGGAGGCTGGGCCAGGACGTGATCGTCTTCCCGCGCACAACGTCCGCCTCGATCAGCGTCCACGGCCCGTGGCAGATCACGCCGATCGGCTTTCCGGAGTCGTAGAAGTCGCGGATGAACCGAACCACGTTCTCGTCGGTTCGGAGCTGGTCGGGATTGGCGACGCCGCCCGGAAGAACCAGCGCGTCGTACTCGTCGGGCTGCGCCTCCTCGATCGTGCGGTCGACCGGGAACTTGTCGCCCTTGTCGAAGTGCTTCCAGGCCTGCACCTCGCCCGGCTGGATCGAGATCAGCTCCGGCTTCGCGCCGGCGTCCGTGACCGCCTTCCACGGCTCCGTCAGTTCGACCTGCTCGACGCCTTCGGTCGCGATGAACGCGATTCGCTTGCCGTTCAGGTTGTCGGCCATTGGACCCCCTTTTCGGTTGGATTCGCTCGGTCAGTAGGGCGGGCCGGGCGGCGGGGCCTCGTCCTCGACGTACGTTCTCCGCCGGCGCGCGGGCCAGTAGCGGCGATACGCCGGGCCCTCGTCGATGTAACCCGGCCCGGTCCAGAGCCCGCCGCCCCACCACGTGCGCCAGAACATCAGCGAGAGCAAGAAGAGGATGAACCCCACGACGATCAGGATGATCCCGACGGCATCGACGTCGATCGTGCCGCCGCCGCTCGTGTTGATGGCGAACGCGAGGATCGCGCCGACGGCGATCAAGAGCAGGCTGATGATCAGGCCCACGGCGCGCTTATGCCCAGGGGGCCGCCGTGCGAATCCCTTAAGCGTTCTAGAGGCGAACGACGCGGCTGAGACCGGCGAGATGCTCGCGGTCGGCCGCAACGCGCGCCCTGAAGCGATAACGCACGCCCGGCTTCAGCGCTTTGACGACCAGGAAGGTCGAGCGCCGCGACGTCCTCACCTTGGCCCAGGTGACCCAGCGCGTACCCTTCCGCACCTGGATCACGACGAGGCGCCTCGGATGTCGCGGCCCGACCTTGCCGCGGAGGTATGCCTTGCCGCTCATCTTTCGTGCCGAGAGGGTGACGAGGTGCTTGACCGCGACCGACACGGGCGTCGTGGTCACGGCCCCGAAGCTCGCCTTGTACGCCGTCCGCTTCGCCGGTTTGACGATCGTCGAATACGCACCGGCCGTGTCGGTGCTGACCGAGCGAAGCGGAGCGAAGGTCGCCGAGCCCACTGGCTGTGAGGACAGGGCGACGGCCTGAGCTGCGAGCGCCGCGCCGCTCTGGGCCAGCGTTCCGCTCAGAACGAGGCTCTGGCCGAAGGCGATGATCTTCTTCGAAGCCTTGAGTGTGAGCACCGCCGGCGGCGGCGGCGGGGGCGGGGCCGCTGCGCTGGCGTAGACAACCTTCAGTGAGTCCACCCGGGGCGTGGCCTGCCCGTCCGCCGACTGGAGATCGAGCGCAACGCGGAGGAGCTGGTGGGAAGGGGCGGACACGCCGCTGAGGTCGAGCGTCGTTTCGCCGCCGACGTTCAACGCGCTCGCCGCGAGCTGCTCGCCGGTCGTCGCGTCGAGGACTCGCGCGCTGCCGCTGCCGCTGCCGCCGCCGCTCGGCGAGAAGAGCGACGTCTTGGCCGTCAGCGAAGCCCATGCCGTCACGACTCGGTTGGCCGCCGGGCCAACCGCAACCGTGATGGCGTTGCCGGAGGCGGAGAAGCTGACCGGGGCGTGCACGATCTCGACCTTGTCCAGCGACGGAGCCCCACCCGGTCCGCTCAAGCGCGCCTGCCAGCGGACGCCGCGAACGGTCAGCAGGAAATTCAGGGTCTCGACCGGGTTTGCCGTGGCGACCGGGAAGTAGGCGGACCAGAACTCGTTGCCGGTCGAGGAATACGGCTGGAGGAAGCTCATCCACAGCGCGACACCGGTCCCGCTCGAGGTGCGGATGATCTGCCGAAAGTCGCGCGACGTCGTCGAGGGATCGCCCAGCTGATACGTCGCCCAGCCGCTCGGAACGCCGGCCTGCGGACTGCCCGGCGTGGGATACGCCGTCGTCGCGTGCTCCGCCCGCGTCCGACCTGTGCGGTCAACGCCGCTCGTCCAGACGTGCAGCGTGCTGCCGTCCACGAGCGCCCCCGCCGCCTCGACCCCCGATTCGTCCGAGGCGTAAGGCGTCCGACTGGGGTTCAGGACGGCACCGCGCTTCGTCCAGGCGATCCCGTCGGCCGACGTCGCGTAGCCGACCCGCTCGGTCCCATCGGCGTCGACGCCCGTATAGAGCAGGCGGTAGTCGCTCGTCGCGACCTTGGTGACGACCGGACTCTTCACCGACGAGGCGTCGAACGAGCCCGCGGCTCCAACCGTCAGGACGGGGTTGCCCGCGTCCTTCGTGAACGGCCCGCCCGGAGCGGAGGCTGTCGCGCGACCGATCTTGGTCGTCCCGCCGGAGTCGGTGCCCGCGTAGTACATGACGTACGTTGCCCCGTCCTTGATCACGGAGGGATGGTCAGCGGCCGCGGCATCGAACTGGCCGCTGGAGCCGGCGCCGAGCACCTGACTGCGCGCCGACCACGCGTTCGTGGGCTGCTTGGTCGTCACGTCCTCCGGGCTCGAGGCGAACCCGATCGTCTTCGCGCCGCCGGAATCGATTCCCGTGAAGTAGAGCTCGTAGGTGCCTGCGTCGTAGAGGACGGCTGGGTCACGCTGGCCTCCGTTGTCGAACGAGGCCGGATTCCCGAGCCCGAACAAGGCGCCGCCGTTCGGTGCAGACACCGCGACCTTCGTCCAAGCCGTCCCGTCGGCGGAGGTCGCCTCGCCTAGCCTCGGCTTGAAGTCGCTTCCTCGCGTGCCCCAGTAGAAGCCGACCAGCTTCGGCGCAGCCCCGGCAGGGTTCGCGACCGAGAGGCCCGAGGCCTGACGGGCGTCGAACGCCGTGCCGAGCGCGCCCACGTCGAGGACCGAGTTGCCCGTCTGTGAGCCGTTGACCTTGTTGAAGGAGTTGCCGTCGTTGGAGGTGGCGTAGCCGATGCGCGTGTGGAAGTTGCCGTTCGCGTCGATCGTGTTGCCCGAGTAGTAGAGCTTGAAGGGGCTCGGAGCGCCCGGGTCCTGGAGCAGCTCCGGGGAGTTGAGGTTCGAGTAGTCGAAGTTCGAGTTCGTGCCCGAGGGGTTCAACGCGGGGCTCGGGCCGCCCCAGACGATCCCGTCGGTCGAGGTCGTGCCCATGATCTTCGTCTGGAACGTGTTGCCCGAGACGATCTTGCGCCCGGTCAGCAGCATCGAGTAGCCAGCGGCGGTCTTCCAGACCGTCGGGGCAAACGCGCCGAACGCGATGTTCGCGCTAACGCCCGGGTCTTCGGGCGCGATCACCTTGCCGCCCTTCGCCCACGTGACGCCGTCGACCGAGGTCGCGTAGGCGATGCGCTTCTTACTCGAATCGTCGCCCGTGTACCACATCTTCCACGTCGAGCCGTCCTTCATCACCGAAGGATCGCCCGCGGTGAAGCTGTCCGCGGAGCCGCCCGGCCCGTGGTCGACGACGGGAACCGGCAGCAGTCCAGAGCCGCCTTTGTATTTGAACCAGACGACGCCGTCGACGGAGGTGGCGTAGCCGATCCCGCCGAACGCGCCGGCCCTTCCCGAGTAGTACATGCGGTAGGGCGTCGCGTCTGCGGCGTCGTAGACGACGTCAGCGCCGTAGACGCCGTCCGCGTCGAAGGAGCCGGGCGTGCCCTGGAGCACCGGATTACCGGCATTGGCCCTCGTCCAGGCAACGCCGTCGGACGAGGTCGCAATGAAGATCGCCGGCGCGCCGCCGTCCTCCGCGGTTCCCGAGTACCACATCACATACGTCGAGCCGACCTTGGCCATCGCGGGGTCGTCGACACCGTCGTTGTCCATGACGGTCGCCGCCGTCGGTCGCAAGACCGGGTTGGCCCCGTCCGGGGAGAGCGGCAACAGCGTGGAAGGCAGTCCGAGTGCCGCTGCGCTACCGCTGCCGCTCTGGGCCAGCGTCGATACGCCGACAGGGGCAAAGAGCGTACTCTGGTAGTTGATCCCGTTCGTGAACTCGGTGTCCGTATTCCATGCGGTCGTACTCGGAACGCCGTTCGTGGTCAGTCGTAGGCCGCCGAGCGAATCGAGAGTGGTGTTCGTCAGCGGGACCTGCAGGCACGACGTGTCGAGGAACGTCTCGTAGAAGACCGCATCGTCCTTCGAGCACGCTTGGGCGGCATGCGGCGCGAAAAGCGCGCCGAGAACCAGAGCGAAGACCGCAGCCCGCCTCATTCGGCGGATATCGGCGCAAACGCCACAAACCTTGAGAAAGGTGTGTGCCCGCGAGCCGATGCGCCTGGAGGGATTCGAACCCCCGACCAACGGCTTAGAAGGCCGTCGCTCTTCCGCTGAGCTACAGGCGCGCGACACGAAGGGTAGCGCGCTCACGGCAAGGACTTCCCGCGAAAAATCGGAGCGCAGCGGAGATTTTTCGCGGAGTGAACGGCTTAGAAGGCCGTCGCTCTTCCGCTGAGCTACAGGCGCGCGACACGAAGGGTAGCGCGCTCATGACAAGGACTTCCCGCGCAAAATCGGAGCGCAGCGGAGATTTTCGCGGAGTGAACGGCTTAGAAGGCGGTCGCGCTTCCACTGAGCTACAGGCGCCCCGAGCTGAAGGGTACCGCCGACTACCGCGTGCGGACGCCGAAGTCCGCGGTCATGATCGTGACCGGCTGGCCGCCGTAGACGCCGGGAGCTCTGGCGACGTGGATCGCAGCGAGCCCCACTTCGCGCCATTCGCGCGCGAACAGGTTCTCACGGTGCTCGGGGCTGCCGAGCCACGTACGGACGGCTTCGACAGCGCCGATGTCGGGCGACGACCAGAGGAGGTTCTCGCCCACGGACCAATAGCGGAAGCCCCGCGAGCCGTAATAACGCTCGACGCGCTTCCAGAAGGCCGAGCCGTCCGCCGACTCGTGCGCGAAGTACCCGCGCTGCGCCATGCTCAGCGAGTGGCGCCAGGCCGCACGCCGGAGCTGCAACGAGACGCGCAGCGGCCGTAGCCCGTGTTGCGCGCGGAGCGCGTTCAGCCGCGCGACGACGCGAGTCTCCAACGTCTTCATCGAGATGCGCCGAGCGCCGGCCGTAGTGGCTTCCGCGGAGGCGGACGACAGCAGCGCAAGTAGCGTCGCAAGGAGAGCGACGACAACGACGAGGCTGGGCGTGGTGCGTGAGCTCCGGCTCACGCTCTTACCATCGGATCCCGGTCGGACGGACTTTAGGCCGTGATGGGCGCGGACCGCCGATGCTTGAGGTAATCCAGGATCAAGACCTGGATCGAGCCGGCCACGGGAATCGCGGCGAGCGCGCCGAGAATCCCCGCCAGCTCGGCGCCGATCAGCACCGCGATCAGCACGGCGAGGGGCGAAAGCTGCACCGTCCGGCCGTAGATCACCGGCTGGAGAAAATGGTTCTCGATCTGTTGGTAGACGATGAAGAAGGCGACGACGACGATCCCAGCGATGATCGAGTGCAGGAACGCGACGGTCCCCACGACCAGCAAGGCGATCGTCGCCCCCGCCAGGGGGATCAAGTCGAGGATCGCCACCACGAGCCCAAGGGCGACCGAATACGGCACGCCCATAGCGAGCAGAACGACCGTCGACGACGCGCCGGCGATCAGGCTGATCAGCAGATTGCCGGTCACGTACCCGCCGACGGTCCGGTAGATGTCGTCGCCGACCTTCCGCCACCGCTCCTGTCGGCCTTCACCCATCAGGGCGTAGAAGCGCTCCATCCAGTTGGGCCCTTCGAGCAGCATGAAGAAGGTCATAAAGATGATCGTGATCGTCCCGACGACGATCGTGACGACGCTCTTGGTGATCGCGAGGGCGGTACCCGAGAGCCCGAGCAGCTTCGACGCACCGCCCTCGTGCACGGCGTCGCGGACCTTGTCGACGATGTGGTACTTCGTCTGCAGGAAGCCGAGACGGCCCCGTCCGTGAGTCAGGTCACTGACGTAACCGGGGAGCGCGTCGACCAGATCTCGAACCTGGTCGACGAGCGTCGGGACGAAGAGCGCTCCGATCGCTGCGAACGCCGCGCCGACAACGACATAGGAGAGCCCGATCGCGAGCCCGCGCCGCCGCACAACGCGCCGCTGAAAGAACTCGACGAGCGGGTTCAGCGCGAGCGCGAGGAAGATCGAGATCAGGATCCACGTGATGACGTGCCGCGCGATCCAGACGATCTCGATCATCACCGCGACCGCGATGATCGCGCCGAGCACCGTCAGGATCGTCCGCAGCCGAAAATGAACGATGCGCTCGGGCACCCTGATCGGAGCATGGCGCGCGCGTCGGACGTTTAGGACTCGCTCGAGGCGAGAATTCGCTCAGCCGTGACGCTGCGCGGAAACCCGATCGAGGAAACGGTCGCGCTGCCCGACGGACGTGAGCTGCGTTTGCGCGTCGCTGTGCCCGAGGACTCTTACATCTCAGGGCGTGAGCTGGACACGGTCGATGTCGAGCTCCTCGACGGCGACCGTCATCTCGCCGTGGTCAACACCGTGCTCAGCGCGGATCAGGACGGCGAGGCGCGCCAGCTCGCGGCAGAGATCGTCGAGGGGCTGCAATCAGGTCGGCTGGAGCCGACGGCCGGCGCACTCGAGCCGCTGGCAGATCGACTCCGCTAAGCGGTCCAAAGAAGCCTCAGGACGAGATGCGTGAGGGCTCTCAGGCGCCATGGAACGAAGCGGGCGGCGGGAATCGAACCCGCGTCTTCGGGATGGAAGCCCGATGCTGGGCCACTCAGCTACGCCCGCGCTGAGCGCCGTCTAGCGTAGCGCCTGTGGATCCTTATTCGTGGTCGGTCTCGCTCGAGGCGCTCGTGCTCGTACCGGCTCTCGCCGCCGCCTATGTCGCCACGGCCAGAATGCACCGTCCGGAACTCTGGCGCGTCGCCTGCTTCGTCACAGGCTTGGCGCTCATCCTCTTCGCTTTCGTCACACCCCTCCACCAGATCGCCCTCCACTACCTGCTCAGCGCCCACCTGCTGCAGAACGTCGTCCTGGCCGAGTGGGCGCCTGCGCTTCTGCTGCTCGGGCTCGCCCCAAAGCTCACCGGGCGGCTCAATCGGGTGCGGACCCTGCGCGCAGTCACGAATCCGCTCGTCGCGCTCCCGCTCTGGCTGGCCACGTACTTCGTCTGGCATCTGCCGTTCGCCTACGACACCGCTCTCCGGCACCCGACCACCGTCCTCCATCTCGAACACCTCTGCTACCTACTCACTGGGCTGCTCGTCTGGTGGCCGGTGCTCACCGGGCGACTGACCCCCGCTCCGGCGGCCGCCTACCTGTTCGCCGCGTTCCTGCTCGCGAGCCCGCTCGGATTGCTGCTCGCCCTCCTACCCGAGCCGGTCTACGACTTCTACGAAGACGCTCCGCGACTGTGGGGCCTTTCGCCCCTGGCCGACCAGCAGATCGCCGGCGTCACGATGGCCTCTGAGCAGGCGGTCGTCTTCTTCGCGGCGTTCACGGTCTACTTCCTGCGCTTCCTGCGGGCGGAAGAAGCGGCCGTCCTCTACGACCGCCTCCGGTGAAGACAGCGATCCTCGTCCGTCACGGTGAGAGCGTCCTCAGCCTGCGCGGCGACGTCAACGGCAACCCCGAAGTTGCGTGCCCGCTCACCGACGCGGGGCGCGAACAGGCCCGAGCGCTCGGCGAGGCGCTCGCGGGCCAGCCGATCGATCTCTGCGTGACGAGTGCGATGGAGCGCGCCCGAGAGACTGCCGACATCGCGTTCGCCCGACGAGACCTCCCTCGCCTTGCCCTGCCCGAGCTGAACGACATCCACTTCGGGCGCTTCGAGGGCGGCCCCCTGAGCGAGTACCGAGCCTGGGCGCGCGGTCAGGATCCCTCGGTGCCCGCCCCCGGCGGCGGAGAGAGCCGCGCCGACACGGTTCGCCGTTACGTCCGCGCGTTCCGGGCGATCCTCGACCGCCCTGAGCAGACCATCCTCGTGATCGCGCACAGCCTGCCGATCCGTTACGTCCTGAACGCGGCCGCAAAACGGGATCCGGCGCCGCTGATCGAGCAGGTCGGCTACGCCGAGCCTCATCGCCTCGAGCGAGACGAGTTCCGGGCGGCGGTGGAGCGGCTCGAGCGCTGGGTCGCCCAACCTTCCTGGGCCTAGAGAAACGCGTCGACGAACGTCGCCGTGCCGGCGAGGAGCAGGATCACGCCCACCACGGTGAGCAGCCGCTCGCGGGAGAGGCGGCCGGTCAACCGGGCACCGAGGATCGCACCGGGAACCGAGGCGGCCGAGCCGACCGCGAACAGCGTCCAGTCGACGCCCGAGGGCGCGTGTGCGCCGAGCCCGACGAGCCCGACGGCGAGACCGACGACGAGGTTGGAGCCCGCCAGTCGCGGAAGCTCCTCTCCTCCGTAGCGGATCAGCGCGGGCAACCGCAGCGCCCCGAGAATCAGGCCGACCACACCGCCGAGAAAGCCGATCACGGCCCCGCTGGCGACCAGGGCCGGAACGTCGGTTTCTCGCCTCGGGGGCCGAGCCGGCCGCGGTCGCAGGAGGTCGATGCCGAAGTACCAGAGCGTCACCGCGATCACGATCAGCAGGGCCCGGCCCGGGAGCTCCCCCGACACCACGCTGCCCGCGGCGACGCCGACGAGCGAAGGCGGTCCCATCCAGGCGACGAGGTGCCAATCCACCCGGCCCGCCCGGATGTGCGTGATCGCCGCCGCCGCGGCCGCGACGCCCGATACGCCGATGTTCGCGCCCGCTCCCGCCGCGGGCCCGGAGGCGGCGAACAGCATCGCTGGAAGGCGGATATTGCCGAGGACGAGCCCGGCCACGCCCCCGGCGAGCGCAACGGCGAAGCACCACAGGGCGATCGCCGCGAGGACGAGCGCGTCCACCCGGCGATCCTAGTCGGGACGGCGAGATTCGAACTCGCGGCCCCTGCCTCCCAAAGGCAGTGCTCTACCAGGCTGAGCTACGTCCCGTACTTCACGGAGTCTAGCCCGGAGGCCCCGCTGGTAGCGTCGCGCGCCGTGGCGGAGCCGCTCTTTCCCCACGTCGAGGAGGCCGCGCCGCGGCGGCGGCCGGCGCTCGGCTACGCCATGGTCGCGACCGCCGCCACGCTCTGGGCGCTCAACGGCGTCGTCTCGAAGGTGATCCTGACCACCGACCTGTCGTCGCTCCGGCTCTCGGAAGTGCGCTCGACCGGCGCACTCGCGGGTCTAGCCGTCGCGCTGGCGATCGTCCGGCCCAAGGGCCTCCGGATCAGACGAGACGAGCTGCTGCCGCTCGTCGTCTTCGGGGTCTGCGGCCTCGCGCTCGTGCAGTGGTTCTACTTCTTCGCGATCCATCGACTGCCGATCGCGGTGTCGTTGATCATCCAGTACACGGCGCCCGTCCTCGTCGCGCTCTGGGCCCGCTTCGTCGGCAAGGAGACGGTGCGCGCGCGGATCTGGGTCGCGCTGGGGCTGGCGCTGGCCGGGCTTACGCTCGTGGTCGAGCTCTGGAGCGGCCTCGAGCTCGATGGACTCGGGGCGCTGGCCGCGGTCGGCGCCGCCTTCGCATTCGCCCTCTACATCCTGATGGCCGAGCAGGGCGTCGGCCGCCGCGACCCTGTCTCGCTCGTTTGCCTCGGCTTCCTGTTCGCTTCGCTCTTCTGGGCGGTCGTGCAGCCGTGGTGGTCGTTCCCCCGCGGCGTCGTCGGTGACTCGATCTCGCTCGGCGGCAACCTCGCCGGCACCCATCTCCCGGTCTGGTCGCTGATGGGCTGGATGATCGTGTTCGGGACGATCGTCCCGTTCGGGCTTCTCGTCGGTGCGCTTCGGCACGTGCCCGCGACCAGGGCGGGAATCGTGGCGATGCTCGAGCCCGTGGCTGCCACGATCGTGGCCTGGGCCTGGCTCGAGGAGTCGCTCGACGCCCTCCAGCTGTTCGGCGGAGCCGTCGTCCTCGCGGCGATCATCCTCGCGCAAACTGCGAGATAGGGCCTTGCAATCCCGATAGAGGCTTGCTAGACATCCGCCCTTCGTGGGGAGACGAGGGCTCGGTCCATTCGTGCTTTGCCTTGTGCTCGCGGCGATCGTGGCGCCCTCGGCCGCCGCCCGCGGCATCGCCCTGACCCGCTCGGAGACGGCGCTGGTGCGTGCGATCAACGTCGCGCGGACTCACCGCGGCCTGCCCGCGCTGCGCGTGGATCCGCGGCTCGTCCGCGCCGCCCGCGCCAACTCGGCGCGCATGCTCAGCACCGGAAACTTCTCGCACGACGACTTCATGCGGAGGTTCAGGCGCTTCGGCGTGCGCGGACGGTTGTTCGGTGAGAATTTGGCCTGGGGAACCGGCGTGCTCGGTGCGGCGCAGGCTGTTCGCATGTGGCTCGCCAGCCCGGGACACAGGGAGAACATGCTCGACCGCGGTTTTCACCGCATCGGCATCGCGACCCCGGTGGGCCGGTTCGGCGCCGTCCCCGCGGCGACCCTGATGACCGCCGATTTCGCCGGCTAGCTCGCGTCCCTGGCCGGCGCGACTCCCGCCACTAGCTCCGCTCTGGTTACGCCGCCGCGGCCTGACGCCGCTGGCGGCAGGATGCTGCGCCGGCTGCGCTTGCACCGGCATCCGCCCTGGTTACGGCCCTGCGCGCCGCCGGCTTGCCTCCTTTGCCAGCGACGCCCCCAGGAACGCGAAGGCTACTCCCGCTCGAGGAGATCGCGGAGCTCGGCGATCTTCTCGCGGCGGAGGTCCTCTCGCTCACCGGCCTCCACCCGTTGCACCAGCTCCTCGACGAGCGGTGCCAGCTCGACGGGGTTGAACGGCTTGGTCACGTAGTCGACCCCGCCCAGGTCGAGCCCCCGGGCGCGGTCGCGCACCTCGGCGCGGGCGGTCAGGAAGATGATCGGGATGCTGTCCGTACGCCGGTCGGAGAGGAGCTCCTCGGCAACCTGCCAACCGTCCATCTCGGGCATCATCACGTCGAGGAGGATCACGTCGGGCTGCTCCTCGCGCGCCTTCGCGAGCCCCGACTGGCCGTCGCCGGCCTCGGAGACCTGCATCCCCTCGGCCTCGAGATTGACCCGGCAGAGCAGCCGGATCGGCGCCTCGTCGTCGATTACGAGGACCCGGGTCACCGCCGTCTCCTACCCGCCCTCGGCATCTCTCACTCGCGACCGCTCAGCGCCGCCTCGCGGGCGAGCGGCAGCTCGAAGACGAACGTCGATCCCTCCCCTTCCCGCGATTCGACCCAGATCCGGCCGTCCATCTTGGAGATGAGGCCGTGCGCGATGAACAGGCCGAGCCCAGTCCCCCCCGCGCCCCGACCTTCGCCGTCGGCCCGGTAGAACTTCGTGAAGATCCGGCGCTGATCTTCCTCGGAGATGCCGACTCCTTCGTCGCTGACGCTCACCTCGACGACGTCGTTCTTTCGCCGCGCCGAGACAGTCACCTTGCCGCCCCCGGGCGAATACCTCACCGCGTTGTCGAGCAGGTTCGCAAGGACCTGGCGGAGCTTCTCCCGGTCGGCCTCGGCCTCGAGCGGATCCTCCGGCAGGTCCACGACGAAGCGATGGTCGCCGCGCCGCGGTCCCTGCTCCACCGCCGCCACGGCCTCGGCGACGACGCCACGCACGTCGAGCGTCGCGAGGTGAACCTGGAGGTCGCCGGTGTCGAGCCGGGCGACGTTGAGCAGGAGGTCGACGATGTGCGTCAGCCGCTCCGATTCCGACGCGATGTAGCCGAGGAAGGTCGAGCGCTCTTCGTCTCCGAAGAGGATGTCCTGGCGCATCAACGTTTCGGCGAAGCCGTAGATCGACGTGAGCGGAGTCCGGAGCTCGTGCGACACCATCGAGACGAAATCGGACTTCATCTGCTCGACGACGCGCTCGGCGGAGATGTCGCGGAAGGCGAAGATGCGGCCCGCCACGGCCCCGGCGGGATCACGCATGACAGCCTCGGTGAGCGAAAGCCAGACCTCGTCGCGCCCGCGCCGGATCGAGACGAGGCGGTCGCCGGTGTCCGTCGCCGCTCCGCTCGCGAGATTTCGCTGCAGGACCTGGAGCGGCGTTCGCCCGAGCGCCTCGCTCGCGGGCACGCCGGTGATCCGCTCTGCGGCGGCGTTCCAGAGCACGACCTCGCCATCGCGGTCGACGGCGACGATCCCATCCGCGATGTTGGCGAGGATCGCGACGCTGCGCTCCTTCTCCAACGCCACGCGCTGGTAGAGCTCGGCGCTCGAAAGACCGGCCGCCGCGTTTGCGGCCAACGCCGAGATCGCCTCGATCTCCTCGTCGCGCCAGGCCCGCGGCCGGCGGGAGTACAGGGAGAGCACGCCGTGGATAGCGCCTTCCGCACCGATCAGCGGCACGGCCAGATAGGACGCGTGGCCGGCTGCCAGCACGGGATCGGCCTGCATGAGACGGGCGTCGCCGGCGACGTTTGCGATCGCCACGTGAGCCCGGGACTGGACGACGTCTCCTGCGAGCCAGGCGGTCAGGGGAGCACGGGTCCCGACGCTCTCGTCCGCCTCGGCGCCGTGCGCCGCGCTGACGACGAACTCCTCACCGTCGAGGAGGCGCACCGCGCACGCGTCCGCGCCGAGCAGAGCCGGAGCCTGCTGGACGATTTCGTCGAGGACCGCAGCCGGGTCGAGGTCGTGGGCGATCACCGCTCCGGTACGGGCGAGCTGCTGCGAGAGGGCCCGGGCCCGCCGCTCGCTCTCGAAATATTCGCTTCGCTCGAGCGCGCCGCGAGCCGCGCCCGCAAGGTTGCGGCCGAGCTCGATGTCGTAGTCCGTGAACCGCCGGGGCTTCGCGAAGAAGACGAGCACGAGGCCGGTCTCCTCCTCGCGCGGGGCATCGACCGGAACGGCGAGCAGCGATTGCAGACCGGCCTTCCGTAGCACGCGCCTCCACTCGTCGTCGAAGCGTTCGTCCTCGTCGAGCTTGGGCGCCGCGAGGATGCGACCGGCGTGGGCGCAGGACGGCAACGGATCGTCCGGTCCGCCTACACCGCGCTCCACCAGCGCGCTCACGGCTCGTGGAAGCTCGTACGAGCCCGCCGGTTGCAGCTCGCCGGCGGAGGGCATCAAGACCGCGGCGGCCGCGCCGCCGAGTGCCTCGGTCGCCGCCTGCGCGACCGCGTTGAGCGTCTCGCCGTGCGAGAGCGGCTGGGCGAGCACCGAGGCGATTCGATAGAAGCCGCGCTCGGTGCGGGCCTGGCGGGAGCGCTCCTCGAAGCTCTCCGCGTTCCTCAGAGCGAGCGACGCGAGCGTCGCGAAGGCCTCGAGCAGGTCGGCGTCGCTCTGCCTGAAGGTGCGCTCGCGGTCTTGCGTGCCGATCCCGAGCACGCCACGTGTTTGCCCCGACCACGTCATCGGCGCGACGATCGCGCCGGCGAATCCCGAGTAAGCGTCGTGAGGCACGTCCGCTTCGAGCTCGTCGTAGAGCGCCGACAGAGCCGGCCGTCCGCGTCCGATCGCGCGGCCGGCGAGACCTCGGTCGGCCGGGAACTCGAAGCCGACCAGATTTTCCGGCAGACCGTGCACCGCGACGCAACGGAGCACTCCGCGCTCGGTCTCGAGCAGGTAGCAGTCGGCCGCTTCGCATTCGAGCAGCTGCGCGACCTCGTCCACGAGCCGCTTCAGCACGGCCCCGAGCTCGAGCTCTCCCGTAAGCGCCTGCGAGGCCTGGAGCAGCGCGGTCTGCTGGCGCAGCCGGAGCTCGTTCTCCTCGAGCAGGCTGGCCGTATGGATCGCGAGGCCGACCTCCCTGGCCACCGCTTCCGCGAGCCCGACGTCGCCTTCGGTCCACGGCCCCGGACTGGGCCGGTGCAGGCCGAGGATGCCGATCATGCGATCGAAGACGACGATCGGAGTCGCGAGCACGGAGCGGGTCCCAAGATCCGCGAGCGTTTCTCGACCTCCGAGCGCGGGATCGGCGATCTCCGCCGCCGTCTCGACATCCTCGACCAGGATCGTCCGCCGCTCGCGAATCGCAAGGTTCGAGACCGGGAGCTTCCTCGCGGCGGCGGCGCCGATCGGCTCGAGCCCTTTGGCGAACCACTCCGCGCGCATCGGCATCGGCTCGCCGGGCTGGCCCAAGCGGATGAAGCAGCGCGAGGCGCCGATCGCGCGCCCTGTCTCGGTCACGGCGACACGGGTCAGCGCATCCAGGTCGTGGACGGATCGGACCCGGCGGGAGATCTCGGCAACGAGCCGTTCGCGCTCCAGGGCCTGGTCGAGCGCCGAGGCCGAGCGGGTGCGCTCGAGCGCGAGCGCGGTCTCGGCTGCGAGAGCGGCCATCAGCGTCACCTCGTCCGCGACGAAGGCGCGCTTCTCGACCGTGGACGCGGCGACCAGCACGCCGACGATCCGCTCTTCCACGATCAGCGGAATGAACGCGGCGCTCTTCGCGCCGACGGCCGACGCAAGCCGAGGGTTCACGAGCGTCGAGCTCTCGACGTCGTAGATCACGACGGGAGCCGCGTTGAAGTACGCGCTCGCGATCCCGGAAGGCTCGTTGTGCAGGTCGAGCCTGACGTCCCGCCACCAGTCGAGATCCTCGCCGCGAGAACGGGCCAGCAGCCCCAGGGCGGCGCTGCGGTCATCGGTGATCACGGCGAGCGCGGCGAAGTCGAGCCGGAGCGCGGAGCCCACCTCGTCGAGCAGCACGCGTCCCGCCGTCTCGGGGTCGTCGCTGCGGGCGAGCGCGTTGGAGATCGCCGCCACCGCCTCGAGCTCCCGGTCGCGCGTCACGACGCGCGCTTCCGCCTCCCGGGCCCGCGGGCCGCTCGTGACGACGGCGAATCGCTCACGCCAGCGGGCGACGAGCAGAGCCGGCGGAATGAGCGCGATCAGCGTCGCCGCGAACGTCGTCCACACGTGACCGCCGAGTGGCTCGCGGTCATGGATGACGAGGACGCCGAAGATCGCGGCCGGGCCGCCGATGCAGGGAAACATCAGCGCCAGCGCCAGCTCCGCGATCGTCACGCGAGCGCGCTCGCGCCAGAGCGTCGGCATCAGCGCAACGGTCACGCCGAGGTACGCGGCAGCGAGCACGAGCAACGGAACCCCGTTGAGGAGGACAGCCTGTCGTTCGTAGCTCACTGGGCGGTGTTGATGATAAGGAGCTACGAAGAACGAGTCGAGAAAACCGCTCTTTTCTCACTCGAAAAAATGGGCCGGACGGCCTATTCACAAGCCCTCGCAGGCTCGTTAGCGTGGCGGGCACTGGGCGATGCGCACCGCGGCGCGCGGTACCTGGCCATACGGCCGCGGTGAGCAATGTGAGAGGGCCCGCCGCAAGACCCCCCGAGCGGCGGGCTCTTTCCGTTAGTGACTGAGGGCGCGGCGGATGCTCAGCGATTGGCGCAGACGCCGCCGATGAGGCGGTGGTCCGCTCGATCCGACGAACCGCGCGAGCCGTTCCGCTTCGTCTTCGGCGATCGAGACCGCCGCCTGGGCCTCGCCGCGCTCGTCCCAGACGCTGAAACGGACGTGGCGCTGGTCACCCAGGTAGCGCGAGACGCGCAAGGCCTTGCCTCGGTCGCGCTCGATGTCGGGGTGCGCAAGGAAGAACTGGACGAGCTTGCTCCGAAGCGGCACCGCGCACCAGGGGCAGTAGCGAAACGTGGGGTCGACCTCGCCGCCGCACTCCCGGCAGACGTGCATGAGCGCCTCCTCGGCGAGGAGCCTACTACGCCTTCGCGATCTGAGGTTCGGGGGAGCCGCTGTCGGTCTCGACCGACACGGCCAGCGTCTCCTCCTTGATCCAGTCGACGTGGCGGAGGAGCTCCGACTGCGCCTCCGGAAGCGTGACGGCGATCCGGTCGGTCAGCTCGAGCCCCGCGTCCTTGCGCATCGTGTTGATCAGGTGGATGAGGTCGAGCGCCTGCCCCTCGAGCTCGAGCTCGGCATCCAGGCGCGTGTCCAGCGCGACGGTGATTTCATCGTCCGCGGCGACGGCCCAGCCTTCCTTCCCCCGCCGTTGGACGAGCACCTCCTCGGGAGCGAGCTCGTGGCCGGCGGCTTTGAAGCGACCGCCGTCGAGCAGCTCGAACTCTCCGGACTCGAGCGCCGCACGAACGGTCCCCAGCTCCCGGCCGAGCTTCGGCCCCAGAACGGGAAGATTCGGCTTGACGCGAAGCTCCGTGGCCTCGACGTCGCCGAACTCGACCACCTTGACGCGCAGCTCGTCCGCGATCTCGTCGCCGTGACGCGAGGCGCCGTCGACGCCCTGCACGACCAGCCGACGCAGCGGCTGACGCAGCCGGAGCCCGGCCTGCTCTCGGGCCTGCCGCGCGAGCGCGACCACCCGTCGCACCTCGGCCACCTCCGCCAACAGCGTCTCGTCCCGCTCCCGTGCCTCGGGCCAGCCGGCCAGGAAGACCGACTCGGGAGCATCGTCGGCGCGAAGCATGCGCCAGAGGTAGTCCGCGAGGAACGGCATCACGGGCGCGATCACCTGCACGGCCACGATCAGCGCATTCCAGAGCGTCTGCAGCGCGACCTCGTCGCCGTTCCAGAAGCGGCGCCGCGAGCGGCGGATGTACCAGTTGGACAGATCGTCGACGAACGACTGGAACTCGTCGACGATGTCGGGCGCCCAGAAACGCTCATACGCGCTCTCGACGCTCGCCCGCAGCTCCTCGGTCCTCGAGCGGAGCCAGCGATCGAGCGGCTGGAGGTCCTTGGCCTCGTCGCCGGGCCGGAATTCCTCGACGATGTTCGCGTAGTCGACGAAGAACTTGACGGAGTTCCAGAGCGTCAGCAGGCGCCGCTTGACCTCGTACGCGGGCCCGTAGCCGAACCGGATGTTCTGGCTGGGTTTTTGCTCGCAGTACATCCAGCGCATGACGTCGGCGCCCATCCGGTCGAGCGCCTCGTCGGCCGAGATCGCGTTGCCCCAGGAGCGGTGCATCTCACGGCCGTGCTCATCCAGCAGCTTCTCGTAAGTCAACACCTTTCGGTACGGCGAGACACCCTCGAGCGTCACCGACATGAACGAAATCGAGTAGAACCAAAGCCGGATCTGCTCGCGCATCTCGGAGATCCAGTCCGCGGGAAACCACTGCTTCCAGTAGGCGTGGTCCGGCAGGTCCGCGCCGGACAGGCCGTCCGCGGCGCCGGTCGCATAGCCGCCCTCGACCCAGTCCGGATTCCCCCAGCCGAGCGTCGAGAAGGGGACGATGCCGGCGTCGAGCCACGCGTCGCCGACCTCGGTGATGCGCCGCACCTCCTCACCGCAGGATTCGCAGCGGATCGGCACCTCGTCGATCCACGGGCGATGGAGCTCCTCGAGCTGGTCGATCCCGCCCGTCGCACGCTCCTCGAGCTCGGCCCTGGAGCCGATCACGTTCAGGTGGCCGCAGCCGCAGGGGTAGAAGGGCAGCGGTAGACCGAAGTAGCGCTTGCGCGAGATGTTCCAGTCGCCCATGTTCCGCAGCCAGTCGTCCATCCGCTTTCCGTAGTGCGCAGGCGTCCACTCGACGGTCGCGTTCGCGTCGAGCATGGGCTGCCGGATCTCGTCGCAGGCGATGAACCAGTCATCGACGACGCGAAAGAGCAGCGGCGTTCCGCAGCGCCAACAGGTCGGATAGCGGTGGACGATCCGTCCCGACTCGACGAGCAGGTCACGGTCGCGCAGCGCATCGATCACCGGCTGCTCGACTTCCTCGGTCGTCAGCCCCGCAAAGTCTCCGTACTCGGCGGTCATACGCCCGCTCTCGTCGATGGCGACAAGCACCGGCAGGTCGTGAATTCGCGAGAGCTCGAAATCCTCCGTGCCTGCGCCCGGCGCGATGTGGACGATTCCGGAGCCCTCCTCGAGCGAGACGTCGTCCCACGGGATGACGCGATGGACGACGCCCTGCTGAGCCGGCAGCTCGTCGAACGGCCCTTCGTACTCGAGCCCGACGAGCTCCTCGCCCCGCGCGACGTGCTCGTACTCCTCGCCTTCGCGCGCCATGCGCCACTCCCCCGCCCGCAGCCCGTACTCGAGGTCGGGCCTGACGGCCG
The DNA here is from genome assembly GCA_044870105.1 of Gaiellaceae bacterium. GTDB lineage: Bacteria > Actinomycetota > Thermoleophilia > Gaiellales > Gaiellaceae > JBKPFU01. Next base: position 29,600 of record JBIOYJ010000023.1, read on the forward strand.
CGGCGACATTCGCCGGCAGCGTCCAGGGCGTGGTCGTCCAGACGACGAGCGACTCGCCGTCGCGGCCCTTGAGCGGGAACCGCACGAAGAGCGACGGGTGGTCGAGCTCCTTGTACTCGCCCGCGAAGAGCTCGTGCTGGGAGACGGAGGTGCCGCAGCGGGGGCACCAGGGCGTCGAGCGGTGCCCCTTGTAGAGCCAACCGCGCCCGTGGACGGCCTTCAGGAACCGCCAGATGTACTCGATGTTCGTGTCGGAGAAGGTGTGGTAGTCGTTGTCCCAGTCCATCCACATGCCGAGACGCCGCGACTGCTCCGTGATCACCTCCGCGAATTCGGCGACGCGCTCCTTGCAACGCTCGGCGAACTCGGCCAGGCCGTAGTCCTCGATCTCGCGCTTCGAGTTCAAGCCCAGCGCCTTCTCGACCTCGACCTCGACCCACAGTCCCTGGCAGTCGAAGCCGTTCTGGTAGCGCTGGTCGAACCCGCGAAGCGCCTTGTAGCGCTGGAAGACGTCCTTCAGCGTCCGGCCCCAGGCGTGGTGGACCCCCATCGGATTGTTCGCCGTGATCGGGCCGTCGATGAACGACCATTTCGGGCCGCCCCGGTTCTGCTCACGAAGCGCGTCGAAGATGCCTTCGCGGTCCCACCACTCGAGAATCTCCTGCTCGAGCGCGCCGTGATCGGGGGTTTGCGGCAGCGGCGTGAAACGCTGGGCCATGGCTCGATTCTAGGAGGGTTTGGCGGAATGCCGCTCGTCGCCGGGGCGCGATGGGCGGTGCGAGGCAAGGACGCAGGGAGCGTTCGTATTGGATCCTCGGAGCCGTAAGGCTGCGACCGAGGACGCCGCATCGCGCCGTCCAGCGCGGTCCGGCGGCTCAGCCTGGTATTTCGCCAAGCCCTCCTGCTAAGCCGGGAACAGCGGCGGCCGTCCGCGCGTTTGACCTGACAAACCTTCAGGAAAGGAACCCTTCGAACATGGCCACTGCCGTGAAGACAGCGGACTTCGAGCAGGAAGTACTGAAAAGCGAGAAACCGGTGATCGTCGACTTCTGGGCCGAGTGGTGCGGGCCCTGCCACGCAGTCTCCCCGGTCCTCGACAAGATCGCCGACGAGCGGAGCGAAGAGCTTCGGCTCGTGAAGGTGAACGTCGACGAGGAACCCGAGCTCGCTCAGCGCTACGGAATCGTCTCGATCCCGACGATCCTGCTCTTCAGGGAGGGCGAGCCGGCGGCCGCCGCGATCGGCGCGCAGCCGAAGAGCTCGCTCGAGCAGGCCCTCGGTTTGTCCTCGAACGGCTCCTAGCCGCGCCTAGCTAGCTAGGACCCTTCGGCCATCTCCTTCTCGGGCTTCGGCTCGGGAGTGATCGCGCGCGCGGTCGGCTCGTCGACCAGGCTCAGCACGCGCATGCCGTGCACGAAGACGACGGCTCCGCCCAGCCAGCCTCCGAGCGTCAGGAAGCCGAATCCGACGAGGGTGAGGATCAAGGCCCCGGTCGTCACGTCACCGCGCTCGTACCCGGAATGGCCGACGATGAGCGCGATCGCGAAGAACATTGTCGCCGTCAGCATCGCCGAGAGGTGCAAGGTCGCCGTTCGCCAGAGGGGCGTTCCCCACGAGATGTCCAGCCAATCGAGGAACCCCGTCAGAGCGGTCGGGCCGGTGAGGATGAGTCCGATCAGCAAGGCGACCCACCACGCGTAGGCCCCGTTGTTCTTCGCGATCGTCGTCACGTCGAGAAGGGCAGCGATCGTCGCGAAGGTGTAAGTGCCGAGCGTGGCGTCCGTGAGCGGCGGGTGGAGCGGGTGGCCGGGCAAGCCCTTCCACAGGTAGCTCAGCTTCATGGCCGAGAAATCCTACGAGGTTTCCTCCGCGGCGGTTTTGCGGACCCTGCTAGTGCTCTTGCTTCTCGAGGTAGTCGACGAAGGCTGCGTGCTTCGACAGGTACGCCTCGAGCTCAGAGATTCCGACCCCGATCCAGTCCTCGAGCCACGTGTCGTCGAGGTCCGATTCGATCCAGTGGAACCCGCGGTCGCTCATGAACGCATCTTCGGGCGATCGGGCCGTTCAGACATGAGCCGATCGGCCTAAATTTGCGAATCACACGGCCTAGTACTCTCCGCGCGTTTGGGCGGATTTCTGCTGATCAACCCATATTCCGGCGACGAGCGGCCGAGCGGGCAGGAATTGCGCGAGGCAGCTCGAGCACGAGGGCTCGAAACCCACGTTCTCCGCCCGGGAGACGACCCCCGCGAGCTTCTCCGATCCGCGGATGCGGAGGTGATCGGGATCGCTGGCGGAGACGGGTCCCTCGCGCCCGGTGCAGCCGTCGCGCTCGAGACCGAACGGCCCTTCGTCTGCGTGCCGCTGGGCACCGCCAACCATTTCGCCCGGGACCTCGGCCTCGACCCGAACGACCCGGTCGCCGCACTCGAAGCTTTCGACGGGGCCGAACGGCGCGTCGACGTCGGGCGGGTCGGAGAACGGCTCTTCCTGAACAACGTCTCCTTCGGCGTCTACGCCTCCCTCGTCCGCCGGCGGGAACGGCACCGCAGTCGCCGGGCGCTCCTCGCGCGCGTCCGCGCGCTCGTGAAGACGTTGCGGCATCCGCACCGCCTGCGGGTGAGCGTCGACGGCAAGCCGGTCAGCGCACGCGTCGTCCTGGTCGCGAACAACGCCTACGAGCTGCAGCTGTTCGAGCTCGGAGCACGCTCGTCGCTCCAGGAGGGACAGCTGCACCTCTACACCGTCGAGGCGCTCCTGCCGAGGACGTGGGACGAGCGGGCCGCGGCCGCCTTCACGATCGACGCGCCGCGCCGCCTCGCCGCTGCGATCGACGGAGAGCCTGTCGAGCTCGAGCCACCGCTTCGCTTCGCGATTGAGCCCCGCGCACTACGCGTCCTGCTGCCGCGCGCGCCAGGCGGCTAAGACCTTCGGCACGTTCTCGAAGGCGATCTCGCCGGGCGGCGGCAGCTCGTTGGGCGCAAACCAGGCGAGCTCCGCGACGTCGTCCGCAGGCGCGGCCTCCCCGCTGACGATGCGCGCCGTCCAGTAGAGATTCAGCGTCGCCTGGGCGGACGAGTCGCCGCCGTAGCGGTCCATCCAGATGCCCAGAAACTCGACCGGCTCGATCTCGAGGCCCGTTTCCTCCCGCAATTCGCGCCTCAGGCCGTCGAGCGGATGCTCGCCCTCCTCGAGGAACCCGCCCGGCGTGTCCCAGAGGCCCCTGAACGGCTCGACGGCGCGGCGTCCGAGCAGCACGCGTCCTTCGTCGTCGACGACGAGCGCGCTGGCCGTCGCCTTGGAGCTCGCGTAGACGACGAAGCCGCATTCGGAGCATTCGAGGCGACTGCGGTCGCCCTCGAGCTCGGCGCGGCAGCGCGGGCAGTACCTCCAGTCCTCGAGCTCCGGCACGCGGGCACAATAGAGCGATGCACGACCAACCAGAGCCGACGCCGGAAGAGGAAGAGCGGGCGCCGGAAGAGCAGAGCGAGCACGAGGCGATGCGCGGGCCCGGGCACGAGGATCCACCCGACGTGCCGGACGACGCTCAGATTCACGACGCCTGATGCCGCGGTTCGTTCCCGCCGTCGTCACGGAGCTCTCACGCGTGCCCTTGTTCGCCTCCCTGCCGGGTGAGGATCTGACCCGGCTCGCGCGCCGCATGGAGCGTGAAGAGATCGCGCCCGGTACGGGCCTCGTTCGCGAGGGCGATGAGGGCGACCGCTTCTACGTCGTCCTGTCGGGATTGTTCGCGGTCTCGCAGGAATCCCTCGGGCCGAGGCGGATGCTGCGGCCCGGCGACTACTTCGGCGAGGTCGCGCTCGCCCTGGATGTCCCGCGAACGGCCTCGGTCCGGGCCATGACTCCCGGCACCGTCGCCAGCTGCGACCGCGAGACGTTCGACGAGTTCGTGCGGCCGCTATTTGCTGAAGACGATTAGCTGAGCACTGCGCCGGGTAGCCGCTCGGTGTGATCGAGCTGTACCAGGCCGAGTGGTGTCCGCATTCCCGCAAGGTGCGCCAGCGCCTGACGGAGCTCGGGGTCGACTTCATCGCGCGGCAGGTGCCGGCCGAGCCGCGTGACCGCGAGGCGATGAAGAAACGCACCGGGGAAGACGAGACGCCGGTGCTGGTTGCGGAGACCGAGGAGGTCGTCGCGGGCGAGGAGGAGATCCTCGAGTACGTGAGCAAGCGCTTCAACGAGGCCGGCGACGCCGCCGGGCACCGCGAGAAGGCGCTCGACAAGGCCGGCCTGCCGGACTAGAGCTCAGACAGGATCGCGTCGGAAAGCTCCGGCCACGCCTCCTTGGCCCATGCACCGAACTCGAGATCGGTGAGGCAGGCGCACGCGACCGGCACGTCTGGATCGACCCAGAGGAACGTGCCGCTGCCGCCGAAGTGACCGAACGTCCGCGGTGAATTCCGCTCGCCCGTCCAGTGCGGGCGCTTGCCGTCCTTGAGCTCGAACCCGAGCCCCCAGTCATTCGGGTCGAAGCGGCCGAAGTCGGGGAGCACCCCGGCGAGGCCCGGGAACTGAACCTGGACCGCCTCCTCCAGGGTCTCGGGCGCGGTGACGGTCGGGGCGAGCAGTTCTCGCGCCAGCGCGGTGAGATCCTCCAACGTTCCGCCCAACCCGGCGGCGGGCGAGCCGCGCAGCTCGATCCGCATGCCGAGCGGCTCGAGGACGGCCGCTCGCAGGTAATCCTCGAACGGCATCTCCGCCGCCTCCGCGATCGTGCCGCCGAGGACCTCGAAGCCTGTATTGGAGTAGATGCGACGCTGCCCCGGCTTCGCGATCGGCGTGCTGCCCTCGAACGGCAGGCCGGAAGCGTGCGCGAGCAGGTGGCGAACGGTGGAGCCCGGCGGGCCGGCCGCGTCGTCGAGATCGAGCACGCCCTCTTCCGCCGCGACGAGCGCGGCGAGCGCGGTCGCGAGCTTCGTGACCGACGCCCAACGGAAGTCGCGCTGCCCCTGCCCGTGCGTCGCGAAGACGCCTGCCGGCGAGACCACGGCCGCTGCGGTGTTCGGGGCGGGCCAGGCATCAATCCGCCGCAGCGCGTCCACCCGTTGATACTACGAGCCGTGGATCGGCGGCTGATCTCGTCCGGCTCGCCGTACGAGCCCCTGATGGGCTACTCACGCGCCGTCCGCGTCGGCGACCACGTCTTCGTCGCCGGAACCGCGCCGATCATGGAAGGCGGCGCCGACCCGCCGCCGGACGCCTACGGCCAGACACGCAGATGCCTCGAGATCATCGGCAAGGCACTCGCCGACGCGGGAGCGGGTCTCGAGCACGTCGTTCGGACCAGGATCTACCTGGCGCGAGGCGAAGCCTTCGACGAGGTCGCGCGGGCGCACGGCGAGGTCTTCGGTGAGATCCGGCCGGTGAACACGACTGTGCTCGTCGCGCTCATCGACCCGCGCTGGCTGCTGGAGATCGATGTCGAGACCGTTGTCGATTGACTCGCGCTCCTCGCGCGTCAGCCGGCGGCGCAGCCCGGCTTCGCCGGGTGGGAGCCGACGGCGGCGAGGGGCGCGAGTGAGGCTGGCGGTCCTTACGGGGATGTACGTCGGCGTCGTCTGCTCGGCGCAGATCGGCGCGCAGAAGATCATCGAGCTGCCGTTCACAGGCGACTCGGTGCCGGGCGGCACGTACCTGATCGGCCTCGCGCTCGCGCTGATCGAGCTCGCCCACCACACGGCTCCCACTCGCCGGGAGGGCTGGCTGAACGCGCAGATCATGATCGGCTGCGGGTTCGCCGCCTCGGCTCTTCTGGCGGCGTACATCGCGATCGTGGACGCGTCGAAGGCGGCCTTTCCCGGCCAGCACTTCGGCGAGCTGGCGGACACGTGGCGGATCGTCGTCGGCAGCCTCGCCGCGTTCGCCGTCTCGGAAACGATCGACAACCTGATCGGAGCCTGGATGCGCGGACGCGTTCCCGACGCGGCCCGGGTGATCGGGACGAACGCCGTCAGCGCGCCGCTCGACAGCCTCGTCTTCCTGGCCGTCGCGTTCGGCTCACTCGAGTTCATCGGCGGCCAGATCGAGGCGAAGCTGGCGGCGACGGTAGTGCTCGGCCTCCCGGTCGTACTGCTGCTACGCGCGAGCGGCCGGCTGTGGCCGGCCCCTCGCACTGCAGATTCGACTTGAGCTTCTAGTAGCCGATCCGGTCCCTCGACGCCCAGGGATCCATGCGCTGAACGCCGTGGATACGCAGGCTCCGCCAAGGGTGAGGCCGGCTGACGTCGCCGACCTTCCACGGGTGCGGCCGCACGCTCGAGCTCTTCATCGGGTTCGGGCGCACGCTCGAGCTCTTCATCGGATCGGGGCTGGACACGTCGGCCTGCGCCAGCGGGGCCGCAAGCGCCGCGACGGCCAGTCCGATCGTCATTCCTGTGAGCACCTTCGACATCGTCTCCTCCTTTTCGCTGGAACCGAGGAGCCCGATCGTGCGCGCCGGCGCTGAAGAAACGCTGAATAGCGGCTGAAACAAGTAGATACTCCGCCTGAATGGAGCAGATCTTTCCGCCGAGCATCACCGGCAAGGGATCGACATTTGCCGCCGGCGGCAGCGTGCTCGACCATAAGTTCGGCTCCAGCGAGGCGTACACGCTCGGCGTCTAGGAAACGTCGAAGTGCGAGTCAAGCGTTAGCGGCGCAAGTGTCCGCCCGAGGCCGACGACCTCAGTAGGAAGGATCAAATGTCCATAACGAGCGCGGCCAGCGTGTGCGAATGTCACCCGGACACCCGCGCTCGCTATTGCTCGTCCAGCCAGAGCGCGACCTCTCGGAACCGCTCGACCGGCGTCCCGGGCGTGGGCTCCTGTCGTAGCACGGCGAGGGACTCAACTGGCACCTTCGGCTGGAATGCCACCGCGATCAACCCGAGGTTGGTCAGGTGCTGCATCGCCCGCTCGATCTCGAGGCCCACGACATCCGGAGCGGGCGTGCCGGGCACGGCAACCGGCGGCCCGTCGATGGGGACGCTCAATGACAGGAGGACCGTCTCAAGCGCAAGCGTCACGCGGGCGCCAGTTGGTGCATCAGACCCACCAACCGGGTCCTGCGCAGCGACTCGATAGCCGACATTGCCGTCCGACTTCACACGTGGCATCCCGAGTAACACCGGCCGGAGCCCTTCGCTGGCGAGCTGCTCGAACGCTTGGGCGGGCCGCATCGACCTAACGTCAGGGACGACAGCCACGACGCGAGGATAACTCCGCGATGCCGCTTACCCCGTGGAAAAACTCCGCCACCCGCGTAAGTCGACTACCGCTCCGCGAGGGGGACTGAGGATCTCAGTAGCGCGACAAGTGCGGGCCTCGACTGCCCGAGTAGTAAGGATCAAGTGTCCATAACACCAGTAGGCAAATGGCGCGGAGCCGCCCCGCAAATTCCGGATGGGTCTTGTAGCGTCTAGGGCTGTGCCGCGCAGGCTCTCTTTGCTCGTTTCGATCGCAGCGGCCGCGTTCACTCTCGGTTTACTCGTCCTGACTGGCACGTTGTTTGGCACCCGTGCGAGAGGCGCCTACCCGGCCCCTGCTCGCGTTCCTCAGGTCATGCATCTCACGAAAGAGCAGGCGGTGAGACGAATCGAGGCTGCGCACCTAAAGCCCGTCGTTCGGTACAGGCGCTTTCGTGGGATTCGCCACGGCCGCGTCATTCTGGTGCAAATGTCGGACCTGCTTCACGTGCGGGGACACGTGCTTCCGCCCATTAGTCTCGAAGGCACACCGGTCACCATTTTCGTCGCGCGCTGAGGCAGACGCGGGCGCCTGGCCGGTGAACGAGCGCCAGAGAAAGTTCATACGCGTGTACAGGTGAGGTCGCAATCATCTGAGTAGGTGGTGCAGGCCCTAACCCGGCGCTACGGTTCTCGCATCGCCATGACTAAGCAAGTCATTCCTCCGAGCATCACGGGCAAGGGCAGCGCATTCGCTGCCGGAGGAAGCGTCCTCGACCACAACTTCGGAAAGAGCGAGCCGTTCAGCCTGGGCGTCGAGGAGGAGTACATGCTGCTCGACCCCGAGACGTTCGACCTCGTCCAGCACGTCGATACCGTGCTCGCCGCGATCACGGGACACGAGCTCGAGACGCGCGTGAGCCCGGAGCTGATGCAGTCGACGCTCGAGATCGCCACGCCCGTCTGTCGCAGGCCCTCCGACGTCCACCACGAGCTCGTCAAGCTGCGCAGCTACGTCACCGGAGTCGCCCACGAGCAGTCGCTTCGAGTGGGCTCGTCCGGAACACACCCGTTCTCCCTGTTCGAGCGCCAGCGGATCACGGCGCGCGACCGGTACCGTCACCTCGTCGACCAGCTCCAATACGTCGCGCGGCGGGAGTTGATCTTCGGCCTGCACATGCACGTCTCGGTGGACGACACGGAGAAGGCGATCAAGGTCGTCAACGGACTTCTCGCCCACCTGGCGTCACTGCTTGCGTTGTCGGCGAACTCACCTTTCTGGCGCGGCGAGCCGACGGGCCTCGCCTCCAGCCGGCAGATGGTCTTCGCCGCCTTTCCGCGCTCGGGTCCGCCCCCGCGATTCCGCGACTACGGTGACTATGCCGAGGTGGTGGGGCAGCTGGAGAAGACCGGCTGCATCGCGGACTACACCCATATCTGGTGGGACATCCGGCTGCACCCGCGCCTGGGCACCGTCGAGATCAGAATCTGCGACGCCGTCACGCGCCTCGAGCATGCGGTCGCGCTGACGGCCTTCTGCCAGGCGCTCGTCAAGTACTACTGCGAGCAGCACGAGGGAGGCGCCGAGATCCCCTCGTACCACCGCATCCTCACGACGGAGAACAAGTGGCTCGCGGCGCGCTACGGGCTCGAAGCGCCGGTGATGGATCTCGCGACCGGGCGCCGGAACCGCGTCCCGGTTGCCCAGCTGATCCGGCGGACGCTCCGCGACATCGAGCCGCACGCGCGCGAACTCGGCGCGGATGCCGAGCTCGAGGGTATCCGCGAGATCCTCGCCAACGGGAACGGCGCCGACCGCCAGCGCCGCGTCTTCAACGCCAACCGCGACATCGTCGAGGTCGTGCGCGAGATCGCGGAGGCGACGGAAGTGGAAGCCGCGGTACCCGCTTAGGCGCGCGAGACGCGGTACGTCTTCGTGTCGATCACGAAGATCGCCTTACCGGCCAGCTTGAGAATCAGATCGTCGGCGCGCAACGTCATGCGGACCTTCCAGAGGCCCTCTCGCCGGCCGCGCCAGGGGATGTCGATGCAGACGGCCTTCGCGTGCCGCGTGTCGAGCGCGTGCACGAAGGCCCGCCCGGCGTCGCGACGGTAGAGCGTGTAGGCCCAGCTGCCGTCGCGCTGCGACGCGCGGGAGACGGGCTGGCCCTGCATCGCCTCGTCGGGCTCCCGCTTGTCGACGATCGCACCGGGAAGCAGGCGCCGGGCGTGCACGTCGACGGCCCGGACGCTGTAGC
>JBIOYJ010000024.1:0-12547 GCA_044870105.1 Gaiellaceae bacterium
TCAATGAGATACGGGCGCGACCGAGGACGCCGTCTCGCGCCGTCCCAGCGCGGTCCGGCGGCACAGCGTTGTGTTTCGCCAAGCCCTCCTAACGTCCGCCGTAGACGAAATACAGGACGAGCGCGACCGTCAGCACGACCGCGACGACGGTCCCGACGACGATGGCTACGCCGGTCAGCGCAATCAGTGGCGTTCGCGGGCTGCGGCCCTCCTCCGCCTCGCGTTCGAGCTCCTTCGCCGTCTCCACCGGGTGCTCGACCGCGTGGACGAGATCCTTGGCCTTTTCGACCGGATCGGGCATGCATGCCTGGTACCCGCTTGAGCCTGTCCTACTCTTAGCTGCGTGGCGCGCAGGATCAACGTGAAGGGCTCGAGCGGCTCCGGGAAGACCACGTTCGCCCGGGCGCTGGCCAAGCGGCTCGACCTCCCCTACGTCGAACTGGACGCACTCCACCATGGCCCGAACTGGACCGAGGCGACGCCGGAGGTGTTCCGGGCCAAGGTCGCACCGATCGTCGCGGAGGACAGGTGGGTGATCGACGGCAACTACGAGGCGAAGCTGGGAGACCTCGTGCTCGGCGAAGCGGAGACCGTCGTGTGGCTCGACCTGCCCTTGCACACCAAGCTGCGACGGCTCTGGCGTCGGACGATGCACCGGCTGCGCGACGACGTCGAGCTCTGGAACGGCAACAAGGAGAACTGGAAAAGCGCCTTCTGGGGCCGTAAATCCCTCTTCTACTGGGCCGTGCGAGGCCACTTCCGCCACCATTGGAGGATCCCGCGGGATGTGCCGGCGGAGCGGCTCGTGCGGCTTCGCTCTCCCGAGGATGCACGACGCTGGCTCGAGGCGCAGGAGTAGGATCGCGGCATGGCGACCGCGACGAAGCCCGACCGGCTTCACTTCACCGGCAACCCGGAGGCGGACACACTGCTGGCGCAGCAGCCGTTCGCGCTTCTCGTCGGTTTCGCGCTCGACCAGCAGGTGCCGCTGCAGACCGCGTTCGCGGGCCCGCTGAAGCTGAAGCAGCGGCTGGGCACCATCGACCCCGGCGCGATCGCGGCGACCGACCCGGCGCGCCTGGAGGAAGTCTTCCGCGAGAAGCCGGCCATACACCGCTTTCCCGGCTCGATGGCACAGCGAGTCCAGGATCTCGCCCGGCTCGTCGTGGACGAGTACGGCGGAGACGCGGGACGGCTCTGGCGGACGGCCGACGACAGCGCCGAGCTTCGGCGCCGGATCTCGGCGCTACCCGGGTTCGGAAAGATGAAGGTGACCGCCTTCGGCTCGGTGCTCGCGAAGCGGTTCGGAGTCGAAGCGGCGAACGACCTCGTCCCCGACCACCCGACGCTCGCCGACATCGATTCCGACGAGAGGCGCGAGTGGTATCAGGACCGCAAGCGCGCCTACAAGGCCTCGCTCAAGGCCAAGCAGCCCTCGATCCGATAACTCCCGCATGAGAGTTCGGGTCGCCGCCGTCGCGCTCGGCGTGCTCGCTCTGTCGGGCTCGGCTGCGGCGTTGCGGATGCCGTCGGCCCCTCGCTGCGCGGTCTTTCCGAAGACGAACGCCTGGAACCGCCGCGTCGATCGCCTGCCCGTTGCGCCGAACTCGGCGGCCTTGATCCGGTCGATCGGCCTCAACACGGGGATGCACGCCGATTTCGGCTCGGGACTCTGGCAGGGCTCGCCGATCGGGATCCCGATCACGGTCGTGCGCGGCTCGCAGCCGAAAGTGTGGGTGCGCTTCGAGTACGCGGACGAGAGCGACCGCGAGCCGTACCCGATCCCGCGGAGCGTGAAGATCGAAGGCGGCTCCGACCGCCACGCGCTGATCGTCGATCGCTTGCGCTGCCGCCTCTACGAGCTCTATGCGCTGGAGCGCTCCGGCTCGGGCTGGCGCTCCGGGTCGGGCGCGATCTGGAGCCTGCGCTCGAACCGCTTGCGCCCCGGCGGGTGGACGTCGGCCGACGCCGCCGGCCTGCCGATCATGCCCGGCCTCGCCCGCTACGACGAAGTGCGGCGCGGCGTGATCGACCACGCGCTCCGCTTCACTGCCTCGAGAACCCGGCGCTCGTACGTCTGGCCGGCGCGGCATTTCGCCTCGAGCTCGACCGATCCCAGCCTGCCGCCCATGGGCCTGCGCGTCCGCCTCAAAGCGAGCTTCGACGTGCGCCCGTTTCCGCGCCAGGCCAGGATCGTCCTGACCGCGCTCAAACGCTACGGGATGATGCTGGCCGACAACGGCTCGAACTGGTACGTCTCCGGCGCGCCGAGCTCCGGCTGGTCGAACGAGCAGTTGCACAAGCTCGGCCGTGTCAGAGGGTCCGACTTCGAGGTCGTCGACCCGCGCTCGATCAGGCCGCGCTAGCTCAAATCGTCGAGCGTGAGCTGCGCGGCCCAGTACCCGCACATCCCGTGCACGCCGCCGCCGGGGGGCGTCGAAGCCGAGCAGAGGTAGACGCCGTCGAGGGGGGTTCGATACGGGACGAGGCGCCGGGTCGGCCTGAACAGAAGCTGGCCGAGATCCATCGCGCCGCCGTTCAGATCGCCGCCGACAAGATTGCGGTTGTGCGTCTCGAGCTCGCGCGGCCCCATCGTGTGACGCTCGAGAATCAGGTCGCGGAACCCCGGCGCGAAGCGCTCGAGCTGGGCCTCGATGCGATCGGTCATGTCCACGGTGGAGCCGTTTGGAACGTGGCAGTACGCCCACGCCGTGTGCTGGCCGGACGGCGCACGGCTCTCGTCGAACAGCGAGGTCTGGGCGAGCAGGACGAACGGGCGCTCGGCGGGACGGCCGCTCCAAGCCCCCCACTCGGAGGCGGCGATCTCGTCCAGCGAGCCGCCCAGGTGAACCGTTGCCGCGCGCCGGCACTCCTCGGAGCGCCAGGGGATCGGGCCGTCAAGTGCCCAGTCGAGCTTGAACGCGCCCGGGCCGTGCCGATATGCGCGCAGGCCCCGTTCGTAACGGGGAGGCAGCTGGCCCCTGCCGATCCGGATGAGCTCGCGCGGAGAGACATCCGCCAGTACCACGTCCGCATAGGGGAGCTCGTCGACCGGGCTCGAGGTCTCGATCGCGCCCCCGAGCTCGCGCAGCCGCGTCGCCAGCGCCTCGGCAAGCCGTCCCGACCCCCCGCGCGCCAGCGGCCAACCGACGACGTGACCGAGCAGCGCGAGCGCGACCCCGAAGCCGGCGCTCGGACGGCGCTCGAGCGGAAGCATCGAATGTGCCGCATGCCCGGCGAACCAGGCGCGCGTGCGGTGGTCGCGAAAACGGGATTCCGCGAGCGTCCTCGCCGACGCGAGTGCCGGACGCAGTTTCGGCAGCAGGGGCGCCAGGCGCTTCGCCGACGGCTCCGCAAATGCCTGCTCCAGCTCGGGCCACGCGTCGACGAGCGGGGCGATCAAGGCGCGGTAGGCGTCCCCGTCGGTTCCGAGCTGCTCGGCCGTGTCCTCGACCCCGCGCTCGAGCAGGATCGCGCTCCCGTCGTCGAAGGGATGCGCGGCCGCCGCGGGCGGGTGGACCCAGTCAACGTCGAGGGCGAGCTCTTGGAAGAACGGTGACGCGACGCCGAGCGGCAGGATGGAGGCGCAGACGTCGTGGACGAAGCCCGGCCGAGTCAGCTCGGCCGAGCGCATACCGCCGCCGAGCTCCGGCGCGGCCTCGTAGACCGTCACGTCGAGCCCGGCCCGCGCCAGCGTGATCGCCGCCGCCAGGCCATTGGGCCCCGACCCGATGACGACCGCGCGCCTCAACCCCGCAAAGCACGCAGCACGGGACCGAGCGACTGGCCTCCGCGTAGGGCGGGCTCGAAGAGATCGCCGTGCCGTTCGACGCGTTCGAGCGCCTCGCGCATTCCGAAATCGCTCGGTCGCACCTTTTCGCCGAGCTCCTCCCAGCGCAGGGGCGTCGAGACCGGCGCCCCGGGCTTCGGCCGCACCGAGTAGACAGACGCGATCGTCTTCCCCGAGCCGTTCTGGCGGTGGTCGACGAGGACGCCGCGGCGCTTGCGCTTCAGCCACTCCGTCGTGACGAGGCCCTGGTTCTCCTCCTCGAGCCCGCGGGAGATGCGTTCCGCGAACTCGTACGTCTCCGCGAAGCTCGAGCGTCGGGTGATCGGTACGAGCACATGGATCCCGTCCGCCCCGCTCGTCTTCACGTAGGAGCGCAGCTCCAACCGCTCCAGCGCCTCGCGGACGAGGTGCGCCACTTTCACCGCCCGCACGAAGCCGTTGCGCGACTGCGGCGGGTCGAGGTCGAAGACGACGTAGTCGGGCCGCTCGGGCTTGTCGACGCGGGAGTACCACGCGTTCATGTCGATGCAGTGCATCTGCACCATCCAGGCCAACGCTGCGGGCTCATTCACGAGCGCGAAGTCGACGAGCCGCGAGCCACCCTCACGTGGCCAGGTGCGGAAGCGCCGGGTCGGGATCCACGACGGCATTCCCTCGGGCGACTGCTTCTGGAAGAACGGGCGGTCGCGGATCCCGCCGCGGTAGCGCTTGAGCGTAAAGGGCCGGTTGCGCAGGTGCGGCACGAGCGCGGGCGCGACGTCGACGTAGTAGGAGACGAGGTCGCCCTTGGTCACGCCGTCGCCCGGGAACAGGACGCGATCGGCGCTCGTGACCCGAACGCGGCGGCGGCCGATGCGAACGTCTTCGGTCATCGCCTCCCTCCCAAGCTCAGGCAAGCCGCGTCCAGAACGCGTCGGTGCGGACGAAGCGCCGATACTCGCGGTCCGGCACGAGCTCCTGCAGGCATGCTGCCAGCTCGCGCCGCTGCGCATCGGACTGGGCGGCGATCGAGCTGATCGAGAGCACGTATGCGATCAGCTCGTCGCGACTGAGGAGCAGCTCTCGCTCCTGCTGATCGTGGCGCGGCTCCTCGAATTGGGAACCCGCGAACGGCTCCCGCCAGAGTCCCGATGCGACGCGGGCCGGCCAGTCCGGCCGGCCGAGCTCGTACTCGTCCGCGGCGCGCCCGAACGCGTCCGGCGGAGCTTCCCTACGAGACACCGCCGAGGCACCGCTTGCGGTGCCGTGTCTGGAGCTTCACGACACGGCTTCAAGCGACGACGCGCGCTGTTCCTTCAGCATCTCGCGCGCGATCACGAGGCGCTGAATCTCGTTCGTGCCCTCGTAGATCTGCGTGATCTTGGCGTCGCGCATCATCCGCTCGACGGGGTACTCCTGCATGTAGCCGTAGCCGCCGAGGATCTGCACGGCGTCCGTCGTGACCTCCATCGCCACGTCGGTGCAGTACAGCTTCGCCATCGCGGAGATCTTGGTCAGCTCGGGCCCGTCGATGCCCTCGTCGATCATCTGGCCGCAGCGGTACAGCAGCCCGCGCGCGGCTTCGCACTTCGTCTCCATGTCCGCGAGCCTCGCGCCGACGAGCTGGTGCTGCACGATCGGCTTGCCCATCGTCTCGCGGGTCTTCGCGTACTCGAGCGCGTAGTCGGTCGCGCCCTGAGCCAGTCCGAGGCCCTGCGCGCCGATCCCCGGCCGCGACCGGTCGAGGACACGCATCGCGATCTTGAAGCCGTCGCCTTCCTCGCCGAGGAGGTTCCCCGCGGGGACCCGCATGTCGTTGAAGAAGACCTCTCCCGTGGTGGAGCCCTTGATGCCCATCTTCGGCTCGATCCTCCCGATCTCGAACCCGGGAGTGGACGCCTCGACGACGAAGGCCGAGATCCCGGCGTGCCCGCCCGCGGGATCCGTCTTCGCGAAGACGGTGTACAGCTCCGCGACGCCGGCGTTCGTGATGAAGCGCTTCGAGCCGTTGATCACGTACTCGTCGCCTTGCTGGCGCGCCTCGCTCCGCATCGCCGCCGAGTCGGACCCTGAGCCGGGCTCCGTCAGCGCGTATGCGCAGAGCCACTCGCCGCTCGCCAGCCTAGGTAGATACCGCTGCTTCTGCTCCTCGGTGCCCGCGAGCTTCAGCCCCAGCGAGCCGAGCTCCTGCACGGCGATGATCAAGCCGCTGGTCGCGCAGACCTTCGAGACCTCCTCGATCGCGACGAGAGTCATCAGCGCGCTCGCGCCCGCCCCGCCGTACTCCTCGTCGAAGAGCAGCCCGAAGATCTCGTGGTCGCGGAAGAGCTCGGCGACGTCCCACGGAAACTCCGCCGACTTGTCGATCTCGGCCGCCCGCGGCGCGATGCGCTCCCGCGCGAGCGTGCGGACGAGCTCGCGGATCTCGCGCTGCTCGTCGGTCAGCGGCTCGTGGCCCACGAGCTCGATTCTATGGAGCCTTAGAGACTCTCGATGTATTCGCGATCGGTGAGCACCGAGGCGCGGGCATACAGCCACACTGCGCCCACCGCGCCGGCCCCAAAGCACGTGAACCAAAGCCACGGCGAGAAGCCGTCCACGACGATGCTGGCCAGGTAGACGGGAAAGGCGCATAGCCCAAGCAGGGCGAGGCCGAAGAGCAGGCAGTCGCCGACGAGCTTCAGGCGATCCGCGCGCTTCGGCAGCAGCAGATCGTCCTGCGTCACGCGCGGCGTGGGATGGAGCGGGTGTGTATTCGCCTTGATCGACGCGCGGTCCCAGGTCTTCGGCTCCTCGCCGGGGTCGAAGACCTCCAGGATCGGCTTGTCGAGCGGCTCGCGCTTCTCGGGCGGAGGGATGTACTTCACCGTCCGAATTCTACGGACGGTAAAGGCCGCGAAAAGTTGCGCCGATATCTAGCGGGTGGACGTGCAAGTGCGGTTGTGGCAGCTCCTCGCAATCGTCGCCACGGCGACGTTCGCGTTCGGTCTCGGCGTCGGCCGCTACGTCGTGCCCAAGCACGAGAAATCGAGCCTGGAGCGGGCCCTCAACGGCTTCGCGCCCGGATACGAGCGGCAGTCGTCCGAATCCGAGGCGCAGGCGGACGTGCGCGCGGCGATTCCGGCACTGGAGGCCTGGAACGCCGACCACGGCGGGTACTCGGGAGCGACGCTCGAAGCTCTGCGGACGCAGTACGACGCCGGCATCAAAGACGTCACGATCGTCTACGTGACAGCAGCGGACTACTGCATCGAAAGCAGTGTCGGCGGGGCGACGTACCACAAGCAGGGCCCGGCCGCCGAGATCTTGTCCGGCGCTTGCCCGCGCACCTAAACCGGTAGGCGGAAGACCGCGCGTCGCGCGGCCCTCCGCCTCGTCGCCGCCTTACGTCCGGCGGAAGATCTCGTACACGGCCCCGTCCGTGAGCGAGACGACGTACAGGTTGCCGTTCGGCCCCGTCTGAACGTCCGTTCCGATCCCGAAGTTCCTGCCGAAGAGGAGGCTTTCGCTTTCCGTTATCTCCCACTTGTGCAGGTTGTCCGCGACGCGGTCGGCCAGACGCGGGTCGTCGACTCCGATCTTCCTGCGATTGCCGGTCAGGTTGAAATGGAACAGGTGCCCACCTTCGAGGAAGGTGCGCGCCGCCCCCATGAACAGGTCGTTCTCGTACTGCGCGCCGAGTGCCCGACTCGAGAGGAAGCCGATTCCGGCGGGCGCCACCTCGAACTTCCAACTGAGCTCGGGCGCGCTGTAGTGAGCCCCGGGCAGCATGAACAGACGTGAGAGGCCCTCCGTGGGCGTGTCGGCGATGTTCGTCGGCGGCCAGCGGATCTGCTGGAGGCCGAAGTACGTGCTCGCAAACGGATCGGGCGGCGACGGCGTGACCGTCGTCTCGATGGCCTTGAACTGCCCAATCCGCTCGGGCGGCCCCATGATCTGCACCCAGCCCGAGTTGAAGCCCGGGTCGGCCCGGTTCAGCTCGCTGAAGCTGTCGTCGCCGTTCTCCTGCTCCCAGAGCGCGCCCGAGACGGGGTCGAACGCCATCCCGAAGCTGTTGCGAAGGCCGTACGCGAAGATCTTCTGGACGTTCGCGCCGACCTGACCGCCCATGGCCGCGCCGGCCGCGAAGAACGGGTTGTCGGCCGGGGCCGCCCCGTTCTCGTTCAGCCGAAGAATGACGCCGGTCAGGTGCGCGTCGTCGGGTTCCGGACCGCCGAACTGGTCATCCGGCTGGCCCGGGCCGAACGGGCCATCGACCAGATTCTGCAGCTGTCCGCGACGCCCGTTGTCCCCGATGACAACGTAGAGATTCCCATCGGGACCGAAGCGAAGGACGCCGCCGTCGTGGTTACCGCGGAGCGCTTGTCCCGCGTCCGCCTGGAACGCGCGCAGCTTGACGATGTTGCGATCAAATGTCAGCGTCGAGCCGTTCCAGAGAAAACGGTCGGCGCGGTTGCCGAGGAGCGGCACGTCGGCCAAGTTGCCGCTGTCGGCGCCGGTGCTGCTCTCCGTCCAGTAGAGGTAGAGCTTGCCGTTGGCGAAGAACTGCGGGTTGAGCGCGATGCCGAGCAGGCCCCGCTCGGATGCGCTGTTCACCGCCAGGTCGAGAACCGTCCCTTGGACCTGGCCGTTGACCACCCTCTTCACCTGGCCCGTGTCCTTCTCGAGCACGAGCATGTCGTTCGGCCCGAGGAAGGCGATGCTGATCGGTGTCACCAGGCCGGATGCCGCCGTCCGGACCGCGAGGTTCGGGTCGATCACACTGGGCGTCGCTTGGGCCTTCGCGGGCAGAAGGAGCCCGGTCGCGAGCGCCGACCCGAGCACCGCGGCAAGAAGTCGAATCGGTCGTGTCACGGTCCCACCTCCGGGGTCGCTGACGATCGGGGCGAGAGCGGACCGGGCCCAAGCCGTCCCTCGCCCTGCCCTGAGTACGGAGGCACTCGGCAGGCGGATTCCGTCTTCGAGATCCGGCCTCGCGCGAGCCTGAAAATGGCCTCAGCGGCCGTGGAAGACGGCCTCTACGTTGTTCCCGTCGGGATCGAGCACGTAGGCCGCGTAGTAACCGGCGTGATACTGCGGACGTAGCCCCGGGCCGCCGTTGTCGCTCCCGCCCGCGGCGATCGCCGCCTCGTAGAAGCGGTCGACAGTCCCGAGATCGGGCGCCGCGAACGCGATATGAATCGGGGCGGAAGGCTCGCCGTGCACAATCGCGATGTCTTCGCTCCCTTCCGGGCCGAACGAGATCTCCCCGCTCTCGAGCTCGACGGCTCTCCCCCCGAACGCGCCGACCGCGGCCTCGTAGAAGCGGCGGCTGGCCTCGAGGTTGCGGACGCGGATCGTGATGTGGTCGATGAAGGCTTGGCGCATCAGCCTGTTTCAGAGGCGTAGTCGAACGTCGACTCGAACCCGCAGACGGCGCTAAACTCGAACTCGAGCAGCTCATCTGCGACGCGCAAACGCTCGGCGACGATCTCGCGGCCCTCGCGCTCGTGCCCCGGGATCACGCAAGTAACGGTCTCCCCGCCCTCGTACGGATGCGCGACGCGGACGTCCACGGCCCCATTCGAACGGAACCAGCCTCGGCCGGGCGTGTGGTCGACCTCGATCTCGGCGGGCCGTACCGCGAGCAGATTGCTCGCCTTCCAGGCCCAGGGAAAGTGGTCGAGGGCGGTCCCTCCGCGGCTGCCCGTGAAGATCTCCGCGAGAGCGTGGCGCTGCCGCTCGTCGCCGCGCGCGTCGACGAAGAGGACGAAGTCCCAGGGCGAGCCCGGCTCGTCGTCGCCGTAGCGCGCGACGAGGATCGCTCCCAGGCCGTCGAGCTCGACGTCACCCAGGTTGCCTTCCTCGATCGACCAGGAGAGCGCGCCCATGCAGACACCGTGCGTCGACCGGCCGCCGCGAACGCCGTTGATCGTTCGGCACGGACAGATCGCCTCGCAGTTGCAGCTCTCGAGATACGTGCCTTTGACCCGCCAGCTCAACTGCTCATCTCCATCGCCGGTCCTCCAGGCTCCCTCAGTCCCGGAACCGAGGACGGGTCGGCCATGACCCAGATTCCCGCCGCGACGAGCGCGACCGCGACGACGGGCGTGAGGCGGTCACCGTAGGGGAGCACCTTTTGCGCGAAGACGATCGCCGCGATGGCCGCCATCCAGGTCAGGCTCATGACTCCGAGGGCGAAGAGTGCCAGCATCAGCCCCCAGCAGCAGCCGACGCAATAGAGGCCGTGCTCCACGCCCATCCGGAGCGCGCCGGCTTCCCCAGGCCGCCAACCGCCGAGCACGAAGTGGAGCGGGCCGCGGCAGTGGCGCAGGCACACTTCCTTCAGCGGTGTCAGCTCGTACAGCCCCGCGGCCACGAGCGCGCCGCCGGCAACGTACGGCCCGCCCTCGTCCCACCCGAGGAACCCTGGTGCCGCGGCTTTGAGGGCGCGATAGATGCCGTACGCGACCAGGCCGTACCCGGTCCAGGCCACCAGGTAGCCGGCCAGAAAGATCCACGTCGGCACCGCTCGGTGCCCGGCTCGCGCGCGCTGACGGCTGATCTGCCTGAACGTGAGCACCATCGGCGCGACCGACGGCAGCATCATCGCGGCCATCATCGTGACCCAGACGCCCACGTACCAGCCGAGCCCGCCCAGATCGGTGCCGGGTCCTGCATCCATGCCGTGCATGCGCTGGTAGGTGACGATCCAGGCGACCAGGGCGGCGCCGAGCAGCGCCGTCGCGACCGGGATGGGTCGGAGAGCCGCCACCGGCCGGTCAGCATACGCTTGGGCCCGTGATCCTCGAGAACGGCGTCGTGCGGACGATGGAGCCGTCTCTTCCGAAGGCGAGCTCAGTCGCGATCGCAGGCGACCGAATTGCCGGAGGCGTCGGGACTCACGAGACCGCGCTGGCGACGCCCGACCGGATCGACCTCGGCGGCCGCTGCGTCGTGCCCGGGTTCAACGACGCGCACGTTCACTTTCCGACCTGGGCGGTCGCCCAGCACGAAGTGCGGCTCGAGGACACGCGCTCGCTCGAGGAGGCGCTGGCTCGCGTGAAGGAGGCGCTGCCGGTCGCCGAGGGCCGCTGGCTGCGCGGTCGAGGCTGGCGCAGCGGCGACTGGTCTCCCTTCGTCGAGCCGACCAAGGAGGCGCTCGACGAGATCGCAGGGGAGACCCCGGTTGCCTTGACGGCGCGAGACTCGCATTCGGTCTGGCTGAACTCCGCCGCGCTTGCCCGCGCCGACGGCGACCTGCAGGTTCCCGGCGGCGTGGTCGAACTGGACGAGCGCGGGGAGCCGACGGGCGTCCTGCGCGAGGAGTCGTGCTGGCATTTCCGGGACGCGTACATCGACGTGCCGGACGACGAGTACGTGGAGGCGATGCGGGTCGGCATCAGGGTCGCGAACGAACGCGGGGTGACCGCCGTCCACGACAAGGACGGCTGGCTCGGCGCCCTGCGGTTCTGGCAGCGGCTCGGCTCGGACGAGTCGCTCAGCTTGCGTGTCTGGCAGTCGCTGCCGGCGGACAAGGTTGACGAGCTCGAGTCCCTCGGCGTGCGCAGCGGCTTCGGCAATCCGCTGCTGAAGGTGGGCTACCTGAAGGTGTTCATGGATGGGACGCTCGGTTCGCAGACCGCCCGGATGCTCGACGGCGGCGGCGTGGAGATCACGAGCCGGGACGAGTTCGAGCAGATCGTGCGGCGCGCTGCGCGTGCCGGTTTCCCTGTGGCCGTCCACGCGATCGGCGACCTGGCCAACCGCGAGGCGCTTGATGCCTTCGACGCGAGCCGAGACGAGTGGCTTCCGCTCGGCCTCCGGCAGCGGATCGAGCACGCGCAGCTCCTCTCCCCCGACGACATCCCCCGCTTCGCGCGCATCGGTGTCGCCGCCTCGGTGCAGTTCAGCCACGCCCCCTCGGACCGCGACCTCGCCGACCGCTTCTGGCCCGGCAAGACGCAGTGCGCCTACGCCTACCGTGCGCTCTGGGACGCGGGTGTGCTGTTGGCGAACGGATCGGACGCGCCGATCGAGGAGTTGGACCCCATCGCCGGAATCGTGGCCGCCGTCCGACGGACGCTGGACGCTCGGCCGGCCTGGCACCCCGAGCAGGCGCTCACCGTCGAGCAGGCGCTGCTGGCCACCACGGTAGGCCCGGCGTGGCTCGCACGGGACGAGCGGCGCCGCGGCAAGCTCGTCCCCGGCTACCTCGCCGACCTCGTCGTGCTCGACCGCGATCCGCTCGCGATCCCGCCCGACGAGCTACCCGAGGTGCAGGTCGTCGCGACGATGCTCGGCGGCCGCTGGGTCCACAATCCGCCGCCTTGGAGCTGAAGCAAAGAGTTCGTAAAGAGCGCTAACCCGGCCCCTGGCCGCCCGTCGTATTCGATACACGCCCGGGCGGACACACGCCTCCTCTCTCTCAGTCCCACGGGCGGAGACAACATAGGTCGGAGGGCCGGCCGCACCGGCCCTCCCCCTCCCCTGAACGCGGGTGAACCCCGCTTCCCCCCGCGGGCCCCTGTCTCGTCTCTTAGCGGGGGAGACGAGGCGTCCGTGACCTGGGTAATGGTCAGCGAAGCTATCGCGATGGCTGCAGGCACATATGCCGGAGGTTGGCGGATCATCCGCACGCTGGGACAGCGTGTAGCTCGAGCCGCCGCAGGGATTCGCGGCGGAGAGCGCGACCGCCGGAATCCTCTGGTACTCAGCGCACGTCGGGTATCCCGTATCCACGACACACACGATCAGCGGCTCCGTGCTCGGCGCGGGCGCGACAACGCGTTTCTCGGC